>DASWYM010000519.1:0-4031 GCA_036404975.1 Chitinophagaceae bacterium | reverse complement strand
CTGGACCATGGCTCCCGCAAAGGCGGCACGACCATGATGGTGGTGGGAGGCGACTTTACCAATCCAGATTCCGATTCATTGAACTGCTTTTACTCCACCGACCGGGGCAGGACCTGGAAAGCGCCCAAAAGAGCGCCTCACGGCTACCGGAGCGCCGTAGAATTCCTCTCGCGCAAGCATGTGATCAGCTGCGGCATCAACGGGGTGGATTATTCTTTTGATGGCGGCAATACGTGGAAGTGGATCAGCAAAGAAGGTTTCAATTCCTGCCGCATTGCGAAAACCGGGGCTACCGTGTACCTGGCGGGCAATAACGGCAAGGTGGCAAAGGTGAAATATGAGGAGAAGCGGAGGAAGGGAGGAAAGGGATTAGGAGTTAGGAATTAGGGATTAGGAAGAGAGAATCACGTTAAAATAAGAAACCCTGCTCTGGTGAGCAGGGTTTTTAGTATCTGGTAAAATCGGTTACTTCAGTTGGTCGAGCACTTCTTTTACGGATGGACGTTTGCGGTAGTCGGACTCGAAGAAACGGTAGATGACCGAGCCTTCTTTATTGATAATGTACACAGCCGGCACCGGCAGGACGGGCTTGCCTTTTTGCTGGTTGATGACCAGCAGGTCGTTGCCAAAGCTCTTATAGCGGGTGGCGGTCTTTTCGTCCACTTCGTAAGCTACCTGGTAGTTGCGCGCAATCTTAACTTCCGCATCGTGCAGGATGGGAAATACGGCGCCGGTCTTCTCCACTGTCTTGGTGACGCCCTCACCGGCCTCGGGTGTAATAGCCACCACCTGTGCACCTTTATCCGTAAGGAGTTGCAGCGAATCCTGGAAACGCTTTAATTCCCTGGTGCAGTAGGGGCTCCAGTTGCCGTGGTAGAACAGCACGACGGTCGGACCTTTCTTACGGAGTTCTTTAAGGCTTATCTCCGCCCCACTCTGGTCTTTAGCCTTGAAGTCAGGAGCTTTGGAGTTAATAAACAGCCCTTCGGGCTTATCCTGTGCGGCCGACACCAGGGCTGAAACGGTCACCAGGGTGAAAAAGAATGCTTTCTTCATAGTTGTTACAGTAACCAAATTTAAGGATAGCGGTCCGGGTTTATGAATAGATGGTTCATCTTAACGAAATGTTGCATGCCGCCATTGCACGGACGTACCTTTACTTTTTGAACATGAAATAAACGGCACCGAGCAAAAAACAAAACGAGATAAGGTGCTTTAGCTGGAAAGACTCCTTCAGCACTACTACGGCAAAGACGCTGAAGACGATGAGGGTAATCACCTCCTGGGTCATCTTGAGCTGGAAGGCGGTAAAGCCGCCCGTAAAGCCAATGCGGTTGGCCGGTACCATGAGGCAGTACTCGAAAAAGGCAATGCCCCAGCTAAGCAGCACTACTTTCCACAGGGGCATGCCCGTAAATTTCAGGTGGTAGTACCAGGCAAAGGTCATAAACACGTTGGATGCAAATAGTAACAGAATAGTATGCATACAGATGGCTATTGTTTGGTGTTTTGAGAAACTACAAAAGTCCTGAAGACTTTTGTAGTTTGTTTACAATTCATAAAAAAAGACTGGCAAGCCAGTCTTAACTATCAGTATCAATAAGGTTATTAATTCAGGCTTCTGAAGTCCACCGATACCAGCTTGCTCACGCCCGGCTCCTGCATCGTCACCCCGTAGATCACATCCACCGTACTCATGGTGGTTTTGTTGTGGGTCACGATAATGAACTGGGAGTTTTCGCTGAACTCGCGGATCATCTTGGTAAACTTACCTACGTTGGCATCATCCAGCGGGGCGTCCACCTCATCAAGGATACAGAACGGTGCCGGCTTGATCAGGTAGATGGCGAACAGCATGGCGGTGGCGGTCAGCGTGCGCTCACCCCCACTGAGCTGGGTGATGGAGCTCGGGCGCTTCCCCTTGGGTTTAGCCATAATATCGATGCCGGTCTCCGCCAGGTTATCGGGGTTCTCCAGGATCAGGTCGCACTGGTCGTCTTCGGTAAAGAGAGCTTTGAACACCTTATGGAAGTTCTCCCTTACCTGGTTAAAGGTATCCAGGAACTTCTGGTTGGCAGTAGTCTCCACTTCGGCAATGGTCTGCAGCAGGCTTTGCTTGGCGTTTACCAGGTCGTCCTTCTGCTCCACGATGAACTCGTAGCGCTTCTTCATTTCTTCGAAGGCTTCGATGGCCGTAGGGTTCACCTCGCCCAGGTTCTCCAGGCGCTTTTTCATGCGGTCGGCTTTTTCCTGCAGTTCCTCCACCGGCACAGTGCCGGTACGTTCTTCATCCAGGATATCTTCGATGTTGATCTTGAATTCCACGTTCAGGCGCTCCTTGGTACCAGCCAGATTCAGTTTCAGGTCGTTGAGCTTGTCCTTGATGGCAGCCAGCAGGTGCTCTACGTTTTCCTTTTCCTTTATCAGGCTGCGCAGCTCGCCTTCACGGGTACTCAGCTGGTTGCGGATGTTGTAGTAGGCCTGGTCAGCTTCATTCAGGCGCCCTTCTTCCTGTTCCCTCCGGCGCATCAGCTCGAAGAGGTTTTCTTCCATGTTTTTCAGGGCGTCCTGCAGTTCCTGCAGACTGGCCGTGGTTTCAGTCAGCTGCTGGGTGTTGGTCTGCACCTGGTTGCGCAGGTCGGTCACCTGGTTGGTCTTGAACTGCAGCTCCTGCTTTAACGAGTTGATCTTGCTTTGCTGGCGGGTTACGTTCAGGTTCAGGCTGTTGTATTGGGTATTGATGTCGTTGTACTCCAGCTCGATATTGCGGTAGTCCGACTCGGCCTGCTGCAGCTGCTCGGTGAACAACTGGAAGTTCTCAGTGATGGCCGACAGCTCACTGCGGGTGTCGCGTATAGAGTCGTGGGTCTGCTCCAGCTGGCCCTGCAGGTCCTCTAGGCGGTTCAGCGATTGGCTTTGCGTGTGGTGCAGGTTCTCCAGGCGGTTCTGTACCCCAAAGGCCTGGTTGGTCAGCTGCTGGATCTCGCGCTCGGTGTCCCTGATCGCCTGCTCTTTGAGGTTCTGGTTATAGGTAATCACCTCGTTATGACGGGCCTGGATCTGGGCAGTGTAATCATCCACTATAGCCTGCTGTGCAACGATCTCCTCTTGCAGCTTTTCGAGGTTCTTGGCGCGGCCGATCTTCTTTCCTTCAAACAGGCCTACGCTGCCACCCGACAGGGTGTAGGTTCCCTTTACGTATTTACCGCTTCGTTCAAGAATGACGGAGCCGTTGCTGTTCTCCAGCGCCGCTTCGCTGTCTGCAATAAAGACATTGCCCAGGAGGCGATCGGCCAGCTTGCGGTATTTCTCATCCACCTCTATAACATCGGTGGCCGCAATCGTGCCTTCCGGCTTATGGCCGGTATGGTGCTCTTCCACGGCATTGAGCTTGTCCATAAGGAAGAAGTTGGCCTTTCCCTTCTTGTTTTCGTCCAGCAAGTGCACAGCCTGGAGGCCCTCCTGCAGGTTGTTCACTACATAGTAGTTCAGGTAGGGCTCCAGCACGTTTTCAACGGCGGCACGATACTCTTCCTTTACATAGATAATATCTGACAGGATGGGCGCGGTATGGTTCCAGCCTTTATTGTTGTGCAGGAATTTGATGCTCTCGGGATAGCCTTCCATACTGTCGATCAGGCTTTTTAAGAGGGCGTGCTCGTTCTTTTTGGCATCCAGCTTACGGCTTTCTTCAGCCAGCTTAACCCTCAGTTCTTCCAGGATCTGCTGGGTCTGCAGGATCTGCTCCTTGGTGGTATTGTGCTGGTGCTGCAACTGCTCGAGATCGGTCTTTTTGGAGTCCAGCTCTTTTTGCTTCGCTTCTTTCTCCACTTCCAGGCTCGCTATCTGGTCTTCGCGGTTGGCGCGCTCCTCTTCCAGTTGGTGAATGGTGCGCTGCAGGTTCTGGATGGAGGTGTCGGCCACGGCCACTTTCTTCTCGGCATCGAACTGGCTGCGCTGCACCTGCTGGAACTCGTTGCGCAGGTCGTTCACCGCGGAGCGCTTTTCATCGAGCACGCGGCGCTTCGAAT
>DASWYM010000518.1:0-33438 GCA_036404975.1 Chitinophagaceae bacterium | reverse complement strand
TGAAAACATGGTGACGCCCCAGCAAAGCGGGGGTTGCGCCGGGGTTGTTCCGAGGTTGCGCCGGGGTTGTTCCGGGGTTGTTCCGACCTATATAAGGGGTCGGAACAAGGTCGGAACAACCCGGCGCAAGGCCGGCAGAACCCCGGGAAAAGCATAGAGGCAACTCGGCAAAACATGGCTATAGCATCAGCTTTAATTCGGAGTAAGCCCCAAGACAACCTGGTTTTGCTTTGGAAGACACCCTTTTTGCTACAGAAAAAGGCGTATAAACGACAGCCCCTTACCTCTCACTGGAAAACAAAAAAAGCCGGGCTGAGCCCGGCTTTCCTTTTGGTTATTATCCTTAATTCTATTTAGAAGAGTAAGGGAACTTCTTGGTGGCGTTCTTCATCAGGGCGTCTACCAGTTTAGTAGTAGACGAACCTACCGAGCCGGAAGCCTGGTAGTCATACTTCCACAATAAGTCGCCGGATTTGCCGTCATGAATGTTGATGGTGGTCTCCACGTTGTTGGTGCTGCCCCAGGCGCCTACCAGCAGGCCCACAGCGATAGCGGCACCTTCCGACATGGGCTTTTCCATGTTCAGTCGGTCCTGCATTACGGCATCCACACCCAGCAGTTTAGCCAGCTTGGCGCGGTCGGTGCTCTTCAGGTCCTTATAGGCAATGCCGGCCTCTTTCAGGAGGGAATTGGTTTTCGACACATCCTGGAAGTTTACTGTGTAGCTGAAACGGTCGCCGCGGCGGAGGAACCAGCCATACATCTTTTCCTGGATGTCGTAGGCTGTCTTCTCATTCATTTCCACCAATTGCTCCGGTGTTACCTTCTTGGCTTCGTTGGGACGGAGCTTCGTGGTCACCTCGGCAGGCAGAATGGCTACGGTCTTGTGTCTTGCTAAAGCAGTAGAAAAGTTAGCGGAGGTGTAGATTTTGGGTCCGCAACTGGTGGCGAATACGCAGATTAGCGCGTAAATGAGCAACTTTCTCATTAAAAAATAGCTTTGGTTTTTGCTGTAAAAGTCCCGGTACAGATTCTTTTTGTTGAAGCGGCGTGAGACTAAACCTGTCCTCCCCTGCTTAACCCTAAGGGGCAGGCGGGCCCAGGTACGCCGCTTTTAAGGTCAACAAATGTATGGCTCAGCAATTAGATATCAAATGAATAGCAATTCTTATTGCAAATAAATTTATCAACAGGGCTCCAGGTAAATGAAAAGGGAAACCTGGGCCAGCCCCCCGCCACACCATCCATGTTTCCTGTAACGAACCGGCAGACATCCGCCGGGCACCAGCAGCATCCCTTTTTTCAGGGCTGCCAACATAAAAAAAGGAAGCGCACGGGCACTTCCTTTTCCGGTTTATTAGACTTTCTTATTCTGCCCAGGACATCACGTAGTTCTCGTTTTCGATCTCCAGGGCCTGTTTGGTCAGCATCAGGGGATGGAAGGTGTCGACCATAACGGCCAGCTCCCCAGTCTCCTTTTTACCAATGCTTTTCTCCACCGCGCCGGGGTGTGGCCCATGGGGAATGCCCGCAGGGTGCAGGGTGATCATGCCGCGGGTGACATTCTTACGGCTCATGAAGTCGCCGTCCACGTAGTACAACACCTCGTCGCTGTCGATGTTGGAGTGGTTGTAGGGAGCGGGTATGGCATCGGGGTGGTAGTCGTAAAGGCGCGGGCAGAAAGAACACACGACGAAGTTATTGGCCTCGAAGGTCTGGTGCACGGGCGGCGGCTGGTGCACGCGGCCGGTAATGGGCTCAAAGTCGTGGATCGAAAAGGCAAAGGGGTAGCAGCACCCGTCCCAGCCCACCACGTCGAAGGGATGGCCGGCGTAGTGGATGTTGTACAGGATGCCCTTCTTTTTGGTGCGCACCAGGAAATCGCCCCTTTCGACGTGAGTCTGCAGGTCTTGCGGGGTGCGGATGTCGCGCTCACAGAAGGGGGCATGCTCCAGCAGTTGGCCGTACTTGCTCAAATAGCGTTTCGGGAACCGGATAGGGCTGAAGGATTCGACAATAAACAGGCGGTTGTCGTCGCCCGCAAACTGGATCTGGTAGATTGTTCCACGGGGAATAACCAGGTAATCGCCATACCCGAAGGGTATTTCGCCATACATAGTCTTCAATGTTCCACTGCCCTCATGCACAAAGATCATCTCGTCGGCATCGGCATTCTTATAGAAATAGCCCTCCATGCTCTCCTGGGGTGCGGCCAGTACAATGTGTACATCCTGGTTCACCAGCACGGGCGTGCGGCTTTCGAGGAAGTCCTTTTTGGGCTTCACCTTAAAGCCTTCCAGGCTGCGGTGGCTCAGCATGCGCTCTTCGGCCACTTCGGGGGCCACGTTCACCGGCTTTTCGGTTCGGATGATCTGGGTGGGTGGGTTTACGTGGTAGAGCAGCGAATAATCGTTGGAGAAGCCCTCCGTAGAGAACAACTGCTCGGAATACAGGGTTCCATCCGGCTTGCGGAATTGGGTATGACGTTTATGGGGAATCTGCCCCAGGCTATAGTAATGTGGCATAGCAAGAAATCAGTTTAGAGTTGAGGGTTTTGAGTTTAGAGTTGGAAGAAACGGCGAGTACCTATTATATACCCCATTTCCATAGATTGAACCACAGTTTTACTGCCCCGACAGCTCCAGGGTCTTAAGGAGGAAAACGTATTTCCAACCCCGTTTATCGAACCAGTAAGTAAAGTTCCGGTGGAAAGGCATCACCGAATTTACGATAAAAAACAAAAACAGCAGGCGGACGAACCAACCTGCTGTTTGACCAGTGTACGAAAAATGGCGATAGTTCGTATATAGGACCGGTATTAATATCGTGGGCAGCGCACAGCGTTCATGCTCGAATTCTCGCGCTGGGTAAAGCCTACATAAGAAAGCGACAGCTCGAATCCTCCCCTGCCGCTGCTGCTTGTCTTGAGCTTCGAAATGTTCACATCATAGGAGAAGCCTACCGAAAACGGCCGGTAATCAAGCTTAATGGTCGGGATAAAAGCATCGTTCCAGCGCAGGTAGGCACCGGCGTGCAGGGTGTAGTCGGGCAGTTCCAGGTCGGGGCCCATCTTGATGCCGTACATCATGCCGGCCACGCTCTCCTGGAAAGTGCCCTGGCGGATATGATCGCCTTCGATGGAGAGGTAAGAAGCTTCGGTTACACCAAACTTCACGCCTCCTGACACTACGTACTTGGCACCCAGCTGCAGCTCGTCGTTGCCATAGAAGGAAGTGCGGGGCTTATTGAAGTGGTGGTAGGCCACACCCAGGTACATATTGTTATTGGGGTTCTCGCCAAAGCCGGCGTTGAGGCTAACGCCCACGCTGCCATCTAGGTAAGAGTATTCCGACTGGGCTGCACCTTCCCCATCGCCCAGGCCTTCGTACTGGCTGTTGGTAGTGATCTTGGTGCGGTCGAAGCGCCGGTTCACCAGTCCGCCCATAAAGCCCAGCGAAAGATAAGCGTTGCCGGTGCTGCTCACCGACTTATGGTAATTAATGGCCGGCAGCAGGTGGGTGGTGGTGAGGCTGGCCGTGCCCGCCTGGTCGTAAAACACCTGTCCGCCCAGGGTAAGGAAGTCGTCGCTCTGGCCCACAGGCAGCTTGTACTCGGCGTTAATTGAGCCGGTCTTGTAGGCATTGGCAATGCTATTCCATTGAGTGCGGTACACGGCCTGCACGCGCACATCACCGGTCACAATGCCTGCCAGCGCCGGGTTGCGGTACAGGGGCGTCTCGTGGAACTGTGAGAAGTGGAGGTCCTGGGCAGCGGCCACCAGCCCGCTAAGAGCCCCGGCAGTGATCAGGAAGAGTTTGCAGAAGAAGGTTTTCATATACTGGATTTTTCTGTTTGTATTGGTTTATCAGGTTTTAGCGAAGCAAGGTAATGTCCCCTTTAAATGGTATAACCTCGTTGTTGATGCACACCACCTCGCAGGAATAGATAAAGACGTCGGGCGAAAGCCTGGCTCCTTTGTAGGTGCCGTCCCAGCCCGCTGTCGCGTCATTGGCATTAAAGTTCAGCCGCTCGAACACCACTTCACCCCAGCGGTTGAACACCCTTAGCGACTTAATAAGGTGGATGCCGGTGCCGCGTGGGTAGAAGCGCTCGTTGGACCCATCTCCATTGGGCGAAAAGGTATTCGGGATAAAAAGGTTGCCTCCATTGCATACGACCGATACGGTCACATCGTCGGAGCCTGCACAGCCGCCGTCGTTCCTTACCCGCACATTGTACTTCGTGGTGGATCGGGGCGAGGCCACCGGCTCGGGACAGGTGGCGCAGTTCAGGCCCTGCGAAGGCATCCACTCCCAGGAGGTCACATCCGAAGAGGCAGCGGCCCGCAGTTGTACGGCCGATCCTGCCGAAGCGGTCACGTCCGATCCGGCTTCCACGGTGGGCATGGGGTTTACCTTGATCAGCACGCGGGCCGAGTCGGTAAAGCAGTTGTCGCTGTCGCGCGCTACCACAGTGTAGAGGGTGGTTGCCATCGGGCGGGCCTTGGTCTTGCCCGAGCCTGCGTTATCCAGGCCTGAAGAAGGATACCAGGTATAGCGGTCGGCACCGGAGGCGGCCAGGGCCGTTACCTCACCAGCACAGATGGTGTCGCCCGGGGCCGTGGACAGGGTAAAGGGCTGACGCACCGTGATCTTCACCGAATCGGTCGTGGTGCAGCCGAAGGCCGTAGCTCCCGTTACATAATAAGTGGCAGTGACCGTAGGCGAAGCCACCGGAGCCGGGCAGGTGGTGCAGCTTAGGTCGGCCGAGGCTTTCCATGTGTATGTAGCAGCCCCTGAGGCCGACAGCTTGGTAGTACTGCCACGGCACACCAGCGCATCGGCACCGGCATGGGTAGAGGGCAGCGGGTGAATGGTGATGGATTTAGAAGCAGTATCGCTACAGCCATGGGTATCTCTAGCTACCGCGGTTACAGCATAAGTTCCGTCATTTGCAAATACCTGTGCAGCGGGGTTTTGACCTATAGCCTTCTGCCCGTTGCCAAAGCTCCAGTCCCAGGCAAGCGTGGTAACATTGCCCTTTAGAATAGAGCCGGAGAACGACAGGGTGGCTGGCATACAGGCCTGGTCGTCACCCCTCACTTCAACCTGGGGCCCTTCAAAGACTGTGATGGCTTCCTTCATTATATAAGTATCGGTACAGCCCGATTCTGTCGTAGCCAGCAGCTGCACGGTGTAGGTGCCGGGTTTGGAATACCGGTGCACCGGGTGTTGCTCGGTAGAGGTGGTGCCGTCGCCAAAGCTCCACTGGTAGCCGGCGATCACATCGTTAGCCACTGTCGTATTGGTAAAGGCCACTGCACCGGCATTACACAGCTTGTCCTGATCCAGGGTAAAGGTGGAAGTAATGCCTACCACTTTAATAGTGTCCTTGCCGACAATAGATACCGTACAGCCCGTGCCATCCACGAGGATCATCTTGGGCACGAACTCCCCGGCCGTGGTGTAGGTATGGCTTACCACCGAGTCTTTGGTGGAAAGCGTGGTACCATCAGAGAAGTCCCATACAAAGGAGACACTATTCGTGGTGGTCGCTCTGAAAGAAACAGTCAGCGGCTTACAGCCCGTGGTAGGTTCGTAGGAGAACTCCCCGCGCGGGCCTTTTACTTCTATGCGTTGCGTAAAGCTGTCGGTACAGCCGCCGGGGCCGGTAGCCACCAGCCTGGCAAAGTAAATACCAGGTATAGTATAATAATGCGAAGGATTGGCCAGCACCGAAGTGTTGCCGTCGCCAAAGTCCCAGGCAAGGCTTACATAGTTGGAAGACGTATTAGTAAAGGCCACCAGCAACGGAGGGCAGGACGATATAGAGTCCGATACCGTAAAGGAAGCTTTGGGCAGGCTGATGTTGATATAGGAGGGCTTTTCCTGGCTGGCGGTGCAGCCAAATCGGTCGGTAACCTTAAGGCCCACCGTGTACAGGCCAATAGCGCCGTAATGGTGTACCGGGCTTGCGTCGGTAGCGCCAGTGCCATCGCCAAAGCGCCAGGCGTACTGCAGGTCATATCCGATCGACTGGTTGACGAACTGCACGGGCTTACCGGTACAGGACAGGGAGTCCGGGGATGAGAAGGCCGCTTTGGGATCGGCAATAATGATGGTATTGTTCTTTGTGATGACGTCGGCGCAGCCATAGGCATCCACTACATGTAGAGAGACGGTGTATTCACCGGCAGCTTTGTACAGGTACGGGGCCGGCACTGCTCCGGTGGAATCCAGGGCGCCATCGCCATAGCTCCATACCCACTTTACCAGGTTATTGGTTCCATCAGTGGCGGAGGCATCGCTGACCTTTATGGTGGCGCCAAGACATACTCCTTCTTTTTCCTGGTTAAAGGCGGCTGTAGGACCGTACACGGTGATCTCGGCACTCCTTGTGTCCACACAACCCAGCACGTCAGTGATGGTCAGCAATACGGTATAGGTGCCTGCTTTGGTATACGAATGCGAAACGGTAGAAACGTCTGCCGACGTGGTGCCGTCGCCAAAGTTCCACTGCCAGGAGGCAATGTTGGCGGCATTGATGGAAGGGGTGGTCAGGGTAAGCACCTCACCTTTGCAAAGCACCTGTTTGCTAGGAACAAAGAGGGATTTTTCGTCCACCACCTGCACCATGATCCAATTGGAGTGGGAACAGGTGTCATTGCTTACCGTCTGCCAGACTTTATAAGTGCCCGGCGCCTTGTAGGTATGCGTAGGATTGGGCTCGGTGGACGTGGTGCCATCGCCGAAATCATAGAGAAAGGAAGTTGCCTTTACAGACTTATCGGTAAAGCTCTTGGTGTACTTAGCCTCGCAACTGTTCGATACCGCAAAGCCCGATAAAGGCGGCTTTACATTCACCACGTCTTTTATAGTAATAGTATCAGGGCAGGTATTACTCCACACGACCAGGGTAGTGGAGAATTTGCCGATACCATCGAAGATATGCGTGGGGTGCTGCTCGGTGGACGACTGGTTATCACCAAAAAGCCACAGCCACTGGTCCACCTTGCCCGTGCTCTTATCCGTAAAATTCATTGGGTAATCGGCACAGACTTCTGCCGGCGACACTGTAAAATCAGCCTTGGGCTTATCCCCTACCCGTACCGCATCGTTCAATACAAGTGAATCGGAACAGCCGCTGGCCGTAGTAATGGTCAGGGTGACGTTGTACGTGCCTGCCTTTGTATAGGTATGTGCTGGAGCTGCCTCCGTACTGAAGGTACCATCGCCGAAGTTCCAGCGGTAGCCGGTAACGGCTTCTGCCGCCTGCACGGTTGCGGTGGGATTTATCGTCAGGGGGGTGCAGCCTGTACGGGGAAGATGATTGATGGTGATCCCAGGCTTTTGTATCTTAATATAATCCCTCTTAACAAGGGTGTCGCTGCAGCCGTTGGCGTTGGTAGCGATCAGCGTTACGGTATAATTGCCCAGTTGGGTATAGGTATGCGTCGGCTGCATGTGTGTAGAGGTGGTGCCATCGCCGAAATCCCAGTGCCAGGAAATGGCGCCAGAGGTACCGTTGGCAAAGCTTACCGTCAGCGGGGCCTTGCACGAAGTGGTCTGGCTGGCCACAAAGGAAAGAACCGGGCGTTTGGCTACTGTGATGCTCCGGGTGACGGAGTCCGAACAGGTACCAAAGTTGTTCACGAGCTTCACGATGTACACGCCGTCCTTGGCAAAAGTCTTTACGGGATTCATTGCATCCGAAGTAGTGCCATCGCTGAAATACCATAAGGAACTGGCGGGGGCCGGTGCAGTGGTATTATTAAATACAATGGGCACTCCTGCGCACAAAGAAGCAGTCGTAGTGAAGTCCGACTTAGTGGTACCTACACTGATCCAGCTGGTCTTCACCAGGGTGTCGGTGCAACCCTGTGAACTCGCCGTAACCAGCTTTACGGTATAAGAGCCGGCAGTAGTATAGGTATGCGAAGGATTCGGATCGTTGGAGGTTGTGCCATCGCCGAAGTCCCAGCTATAGGTCAGAAGGCCGGGGCCGGTGGAAGTATTGGTAAAGTCGATGGTGGCCGGAACCGAGCACACATTGGGAGAGTTGTTGGTAAAGGAAGACTTCACACCCGGGGCTACTTTAATATACTGGGCCTTGCTGGCCGTCTTGGCACAGCCAAAGCTATTGGTCACTTTCAGGGTTACGGTGTAGGAACCACCGGCCGTATAGGTATGGAATGGAGAAGCATCGCTGGACAGGGTACCATCACCCAGATCCCAGCTCCAGGATGTAATGGTACCGGAAGCAGTGGTGCTCTTGTCGGACAGCAGCACAGGGAAGGGATAACAACCCATGGTATCCATGGCCACGAAGTCTGGCTTCGGATTGGGGAACACAGTGATCAGGCTGCTTTTCACTACAGAGTCAGCACCACTGGCCGTGCGCACTACCAGCTTCACAGAATAGGTCCCGGGGTTGAAGTAAGTAGTGGAAGGATTCTGGAGGTAAGAGGTCACACCATTGCCCAGGTCCCACTTCCATTGCGTGGGCCTCCCGGCAGACTGGTCGGTAAACTGTACAAGGATTGGTGCACAACCCGAAACGGTCGAGGAAGTAAACCCGGCAGATAGCTGCGCCGACAATTGACTATGAATCAGTAGGAAGACTACAATGAATGTAATCCACCTGCAGTGGTTTTGGGACATAGGACGGTACTTGGACTTTTAGTTTTAAATAGGTTCTGGACTGATTGGATTCAAATCAGTGAATAGTCCTCATAGTGTGGGAACGGATTAGATCGGTACGTAAGGCAAAAGTAACAGGGGGTCATAAATTCTAAAAGGGGTCAGGCGTCAAAAATGGAATTTTAGGGGTTTTCCCTTTGGAATCCTTATAAATTCTAGTAGAAGTACTCGGTTTGCCCGCTGCAGAAAACCCGTAAAAACCCCTTCCCTTCCCCGGAACAGCACCCGGAAGCGTGTGCAGTCTGCCGTGTTCACTTTATCTGTAAGTTTACGCCCATGACCAGAATAGGGCTTATTTCCGATACACACAACTACCTCGATGAAGCCGTATTTCGGCATTTCGACTCCTGCGACGAGATCTGGCACGGCGGCGACTTCGGTACCCTGGACATTGCCAACCGCTTAAAGGCCTTCAAACCCCTCAGGGGGGTCTACGGAAATATCGACGGGCAGGATGTGCGCAGCAAGTATCCGCTGAAGCTGGAATGGACCTGCGAAGCCGTAAAGGTCTTTATGATCCACATTGGCGGCTATCCCGGCCGCTATGCCCCCGGGGTAAAGCAGCAGTTGATCGACAGCGGTGCCAAACTGTTCCTCTCCGGCCACTCCCATATCCTCAAAGTGATCTACGACGATAAGATCGGCTGCCTCCACATGAACCCTGGAGCAGCCGGCAAGCAGGGCTGGCACCAGGTGCGTACATTATTACGCTTTACTATAGACGGCGCAGACATCAAAGACCTGGAAGTAATAGAACTGGGTAAGCGATAACTTATCATAGTATAAATAAAAAGCCGGATGACAACACCCGGCTTTCTTTTATAGAGACAATGACTTTTATTAATACCAGCCTCTGCCCATACCTACTTCCCGGAACGGCCAGGGAATAGAAGCAAGGATGATCACGAGAGCCAACAGGTAAAAGATCATGGTACGACGGTGCTTGGCCTTGTCGCCTATGGCCTTTTTGCCCTGTGCCTTACCAATATGCATTAATACAATCGCGATCAGCATGCCTACGTTGTGCTCCATTACAAAGAAACGCTCAACGGGGTTGCTCATTACGGCTCCCATGCCCTTTTGCTGGATAAGGGAGTAACCCCAGGGACCAACAAACCACAGCACCAGTCCTATCAGCAGCATCAGGTCAGCAAAGATGGTCAGGATCAGGCCGGTGCGGGCATCGGTGCGGATGTAAGGACGCTTGCCGGCAACCATGCTGTTGAAGATGGCAATGATCAGCAGGATTAATACGATCCACCGGCCTACGCTGTGCAGGTGCAATAAAACATTGTAGAGTCCTTCGTTCATGACGTGTTGGTTTGATTGCGCCAAAACTACAACAGCAATCGGACCGGATCAAATTTGATTATACACTTTACACATGAGCACGCCGGTTAGTCGGCCCAATCGGCAAGGAATATATTAGTGTCCCTCGTCCCCCCGTTGTTGCGGTTGGAGGAGAAGAGGATCTTCTTCCCATCGGGCGAGAACATGGGAAAGGCATCAAAGCCCTTGTCACGGCTGATCTTCTGTAATCCCGAACCATCGGTATTCAGAAGGTACATATTGAACGGAAAGCCGCGCTTGTATTCGTGGTTGCTGCAAAAGATAATGCGCCCGTCGGGCGTAAAGTTAGGTGCCCAGTTGGCCTGCCCCAACGACGTCACCTGCCGCGCCTCGCTACCGTCGGCATTAGCGATCCATACTTCCATTTTCGTGGGTGCCACCAACCCTTCTTTCAGCAGGTCCTCATATTCCTTTATCTCTGCTTCGGTCTTGGGACGGCTGGCCCGCCACACGATCTTCTTTCCATCGCGGCTGAACCATGCCCCTCCATCATAGCCCAACTGGGTAGTAATGCGCCTGGTCTTCCCGGTCTTCAGGTCCATGGCGTACAGGTCCAGGTCGCCGTCCCGGGTGCTGGTAAAGATCATCTGCCGCCCGTCGGGCGAAATAGTGGCTTCGGCATCATAGCCCGGCGTGTGGGTCAGCTGCTTTATCTTCTTTCCTTCCAGGTCGGTAATGAAGAGGTCATAGCTCTCGTACACCGGCCAGATGTAGCGGTTGCCGTACTTGCTGCGGTCCGGCACCGGCGGACAGGCCTCTCCCCCCTGGTGCGTGGAGGCATAGATAATATGCTTGTTGTCTTTGGTAAAGAACGCACAGGTGGTACGGCCCTTTCCGGAGCTCACCATCCTGTATTGGAAGGGTTTGCCGGCCTTGGGTGTTTTCCCTACAAAGATCTGGTCGCACGGCACGCCATCTTTTACCGAGGTGCGCTGAAAGACAATGTACTTTCCATCATAGCTCCAGTAGGCTTCGGCATTATCGCCGCCATTGGTCAGCTGCTGCACATTTCGGAAGTGCACTTCCTCGGGGTATAACAGCGTATCTGGCGCCGGGTCATTATAAGTAAGCGGCGCTGCACCTAGTACAGTAGCGGAGAGTATGGAGGCACAGAAAGTGAGTAGAAAGAATTTCATTAAAGAATATTTAATGTTGTGGCTATGAGGCCATAAATATAAGGCACCATTTTTCTAAATAATTAGCTTTGGCTATGAAGAAACTGTTCTGGACATTCCTTTCTGTATCCTTACTGCTTGCCTGCTCCGATAACACCGATGGACCCAATAATGTTTTAAATGATCCCCCTTTCCAGTCGCTGACCGACAGCATCCACCAATTCCCGAAGAACCCGGACCTGTATTACCGGCGCGGGGTTTTGCTTTACCAGAACAGCCAGCCGGCCTACGCGGCACAGGACCTGCGCCAGGCCTGGGCCCTCCAGCCCAGGGAAGAATACGCCCTCAGCATGACGACCCTGCTGCGGGAAAAGAACGCCGATTCCGCCATCGTCTTTATCGAAAGCGCCCTGCAAAAACTGCCCAACAGCATCGCCCTGCAGGTGGGACTGGCCCGTGGCTACCAGAATAAAAACCAGCCGGAGAAAGCCCTGGCTATCGTGGACAAGATCATCACTGACTACCCCAACCAGCTGGACGCCCTAGTGCTGAAATCGGAACTGCTGCAGGCACAGGGTAAGACCAAGGAAGCCCTCACCGCATTGGAGACAGCTTATGGCTACGCCCCCTTCGATGCTTCGCTTGGTTATGAACTCGCATACCAATATGCTGAAGCCGGTAACCCCAAAGCCCTCCAGCTCACCGATGCCCTGATCAAAGCCGACCAGACGGAGAAAGTGGCCCAGGCGCATTATATCAAAGGTGTTTACTATGATAAGGCCGGTGCCGAAAGCGAAGCGGTAAAAAGCTATGATGAAGCCATCCGCGCTAATTACAACTTCATGGACGCCTACCGCGATAAGGGGATCCTGTATTACAACCAGAAGAAATACAGCGAAGCCCTGAAGACCTTCCAGCTGGCCCTCACCATCTCACCGGCCGTGGCCGAATTCCACTACTGGATCGGCAAAACCGAGCAGGCCAGGGGCAACAAGCAGGAAGCCAAACTAGCCTACCTGCGCGCCTACGGACTCGACAAGTCTATTACCGAAGCCAAGGATGCAGCCGATAAGTTATGATCTGTTCTCTTATAGACCAACTCATAACGCTAAACTCTAAACCCAAAACTCCAAACTTCCTATCTTGCGCCCGAAAACCTAAGACATGGCCCTGATTGCTCCCTCCCTGCTCGCCTCCAACTTCCTGCGCCTGGAAGACGAATGCAAAATGCTCAACGAAAGTGAAGCCGACTGGTTCCACCTGGATGTCATGGACGGGCGCTTTGTGCCCAACATTTCCTACGGCCTGCCGGTGATCGAACACATGCGCCCCACTACGAACAAGCCCTTTGATGTACACCTGATGATCGTAGAGCCGGAGAAATACGTAGAGGATTTCAAAAAAGCCGGTGCCGATATTATTACGGTACATATGGAGGCCTGTACCCACCTGCACCGCAATATCGAGCAGATCAAATCCCTGGGCATGCAGGCCGGCGTGGTGCTCAACCCCCATACACCCGTTTCGCTGCTGAAGGATATACTGGGCGACCTGGACCTCGTGCTGCTCATGAGTGTCAACCCCGGCTTTGGTGGACAGAAGTTCATTCCCCGCACCTTCAGCAAGATCAGGGAGCTGCGCCGGATGATCGACGAGAAGGGCTACGACGCTAAGATCGAGGTCGATGGTGGCGTTACCCTCGATAATGCCAAGGAGCTCATTGCCGCAGGTGCTGATATACTGGTAGCCGGCAGCACGGTCTTTAAATCTTCCGATCCGAAAGCCACCATATCCCAACTAAAACGCCTGTAGTATGGCCAAGGACCTCTTTTCGGAGCAGGCCAGCCTTTACGCACGGTATCGTCCCACCTATCCCGACGAACTGTTCAATTATATCACTTCTTTTGTCCCGGATAGAGAAACAGTGTGGGACTGCGCCACCGGCAACGGGCAGGCGGCGGTCAAGCTGTCGCGCTATTTTAAAAAGGTCATAGCCACCGACATCAGCGAGGCCCAGCTAAGCAAGGCTACCCCCGGGGAGAACATCACCTACCTCCTGGCCCCGGCTGAACGAACGCCCTTTGCCGACAACACCTTCGACCTGATTACCATTGCCACCGCCTACCACTGGCTCAACTGGGAACAATTCCGCGCCGAAGCCACCCGTGTGGGCAAGCCCGGCGCCGTGGTAGCTGCCTGGACCTACTACAACCTGCTCACCGACGACGAGTCCCTGGACGCACTGTTCCACCATTTCTATAAAGAAATCATCCATCCCTATTGGGACTACGAGCGCCGCTATGTGGACGAGCGGTACGAGACCGTGGCCTTCGACTTCGAGCCCCTACCCTCCCGGCCTTTCCACTCCCAGCTACCATGGACGCGGGAACACTTCAAAGGCTACCTGGAAAGCTGGTCGGCCGTGCAGCGCTACAAAGAGACCCACCACACTTCTCCCCTGGCCCTCATCGAAGAAGACCTGGCCCGCATCTGGCCCGTAGGCGAGACAAAGAAAATCACTTTCCCTATCGCCCTGCGGCTGGGGCGGATTTGACGCCATAGCGTGAGACGTGAGACGTGAAACGTGAGACGAGAGTCCATGGTCCATAGCCAATAGTCCATAGTAAAGTCATTGAGTCAGTAAGTCATTGAGTCATCTGGTTTCCCCCCTAATTCCTTATCCCTAATTCCTAATTACTACTCACCAAAGGGGGGTATAACCCATATATAACCCATATACAACCCATATATAAGCCATATATAAGCCATATCTTAAAAGGTATGGGTTATATATGGGTTGTATATGGATCAAATATGGCTTGTATATGGGTTGAAGAGGTCTTTTAATGGGCGTACAGCAGCTGTGAGGAGGCCGTATGGGGAAGGAAGCCTGGAGGAAAATGAAAAACCGCTTCGGATTTGTTAGGCTGTCATTGCCAGGTTAACATCCTAATTCCTAATACCCTAATTCCTAATTCCTCTCCCAACTTCCGTTCTTTGGGCGAATAACCTATTTTAGAGCACAAATCCTGATTTTGCTTGTGAGCTATCGATCTATATCCCTCTTGTTTATACTGCTGCTTTCCTTTACCGCTTCCGAGGCCCAGAAGAAGTGGGCGACCGTCAGCGGCACCGTGCTCGACGAAGCCGAGCGCGCGCTGTCGAAAGTGTCGGTGACCATCCTGGGCCAGCAGAAAGGCATCGTCACCAACGACTCGGGCCGCTTCACCCTGCGGGTGCCGGCCGACAGAGCCTTTGCCCTGGTCTTTTCCTACACAGGCTATAAAACCGTGCAGCAAAACTTCCTGCTTTCGGAAGGGGAAAGAGAAGTGGTCACCGTACGGCTGGAGGAAGGCGCCAGCACGCTCTCGGAAGTGGTGGTGACCGACCCACGCCCCCGCACCGAGGTGGGCCTGCTCCGGCCTAACCCCAAAACGGTGCTCACCATGCCTTCGCCGGTAGCCGGTGTGGAGAGCATGATCAAGGTATTTGTGGGCTCCAACAACGAGCTTACGTCGCAGTATAATGTGCGCGGCGGATCTTACGACGAGAACCTTATCTATGTGAACGACTTCGAGATCTTCCGTCCCTACCTGGTGCGTAGCGGGCAGCAGGAAGGCCTTAGTTTCATCAATCCCGAGATGGTACGCCACATTAACTTCTACAACGGGGGCTTCCAGGCCCGCTATGGCGATAAAATGAGCTCCGTGCTGGATATCCAGTACAACAAGCCCCGCACCTTTGGCGGGTCGGCCTATGTGAGTATCCTGGAGCAGGGTGCCCACGTGGAAGGGGTGTCGGGCAACAGCCGCCTCTCCTATATTGTGGGGGTGCGCAACCGCAGCAACCGCAACCTGCTGAGCCGGCAGGAAACCCAGGGCAACTATGTGCCCGCCTCCACCGACCTGCAGGGACTGATCACCTACCAGCTCTCCGACAAGTGGAGCACCGAGCTGCTGGGCAACATCTCGCAAACAAAGTTCACCCTGGTACCGGAGTTCAGCCAGCTGACCTCGTCGGTCTTCTCGCCTTTCTTTACCGCCAACCTGGGGGTGGACATCTATTTCGAAGGACGTGAGAAAGATGCTTACCAGACCGGCATGCTGGGCCTGGCGACCACCTACCAGCCTTCGCGCGACCTGAAGCTGAAGTTCCTCGCCTCCCGCTTTGAAAACGACGAGGAGGAGAATATCGACATCGCCGGCGCCTACCTGTTTGGCGACCGCGACTTCGACCGCTCGCGTTCCACCTTTGGAACCATCGTGAACCCTTTGGGTGCCGGCGTGTTTCTCAACTACGCCCGCAATGAATTGAATATTACCGATTACAACTTCTCCCACAAAGGTTCGTTCGACCAGCGGAACCACCTGTTCCAGTGGGGCGTGGGCTACGACAAGATCACGATTAACGACAAGCTGCACGAGTGGGAATACCAGGATTCGGCGGGTTACTCGCTGCCCCACAACCCCGACCTGTTGCTCCTCAATAAAGTCATCAAGTCGAAGGCCGATCTCCATATCAACCGCTTCTCCGGCTACCTGCAGGACAACATTGCTTTTGGCGACTCGGCCAATGCGCTGACGGTGCAGGCCGGCCTGCGCTTCAACTACAACGACCTGAATAACGAGCTGCTGCTCTCCCCGCGCGTGGGTACTTCGTGGAAGCCCTCCTGGCAGCGCGACATCGTCTTCCGTGCTGCTGCGGGAGCTTATCACCAGCCGCCCTTCTACCGGGAGCTGCGCCGCTACAATGGTACGCTGAACACCGATCTGAAAGCCCAGCGCAGCTGGCAGGGCGTGGTGGGTTTTGACTATAACTTTATCGGCTGGCGCCGTCCCCTGCGCTTTACCACCGAGGCCTACTACAAGAACATGAGCAACGTGGTGCCCTACGATATCGACAATGTGCGGGTGCGCTATTTCGGGGAGAACATGGCCAAGGCTTATGCGGCCGGCATAGAGATGCGGCTCTTCGGCGAGATCGTCAAAGACGCCGAAAGCTGGATCAGCCTGGGCATCATGCGCACGCGCGAAGACCTGGAAAATGACTTCTATACCAAGTATACGGTTGACAGCACCTTTAAGCCCATCGACAGTGCCGTGGTGGAAGGAGGCTGGCTGCGCCGCCCTACGGACCGGCTTATTACTTTTGGTATGTTCTTCCAGGACTACCTCTCCACCAACAAGAACTTCAAGGTGTACCTGAGCACACTCTACGGCACCAACCTGCCCTACAACATCCCGGGCAGCGTGCAGTACCGCAATGCGTTGAAGATCGAACCGTATGTAAGGGTAGATATCGGCTTCAGCGCCCTGCTGCTGGACGCGGAGAAAAGCAACCGCCGCAGCCGCAATCCCTTCCGAAACTTCGACAACCTGTGGGCCAGCCTGGAGGTGTTTAACCTTATCGACCGTCCCAACACTATATCGTATATGCTGATAAAAGACTTCGCCAACAATACCTTCACCATGCCCAACCGGCTGACGCCGCGGCTGGTGAACTTTAAGATCCTGGCGAGGTGGTAATTATGGATTGATCCAGAACTCGTCTTCCCACACGAGGACGGGCTCTTCTTCATTGAGGCCTTCGGCAATAAGGGTCAACTGCTCAGGGGTAGCCAGCCTTTCTACTTCATTGAACAGCTGGCGTTCTTCGAATCGCACGTGGTCGTTAATGCTCTGGGCTAATAATTCGAGTACCTGTGTGCTGTTATCAGGTAATCCCTTCACCCGCCGCTGTATGACATCATGGTCGTCGAGCATCTTTTGCAGCAGGGGATGATCTTTGTGCAACACAGCAGGCAACAGTTCTTCCTCCTTTTGAAAGTGCGCGACCAGGTGTGCGTCCCAGAACCAGCGGCAGTACTTAGCGATGCGCTCCGGATCCACGCCTTTGCGGATGCCTTGCCTGATCTTCCACACGAGCAGCAAGGCTTCGTGGTGTTCTTTAGAAAGTTGGGTCAGCTCCTGGCTGCGCTTAATAGGTTTGTTTTCGTTTGCCATATAGTAAAATTAACCCGGAAAAAGCGGCAGCAGGGGAAAAACTGATAAAAATCATATCTACATACTATCCATGGAACCTGCAGGTCTAAACTAATAAATTGCTGTTCTTATTTTGCCTTTTGCAAGTAGCCGGGACCCAAGAAGCGCCTGCCGGAACACCTTACCATGCTCTCCTTAAACAATTGATTTACAAAGAAGTTGCAGATCATAACCGAATGATCCTCGTAAGCTTTTGCCACTCCTTTTTACTTTACCGATCTACATAAATCTGCCTTTAGCAGGGTTTCTTTTAGCCGATTATACTTACTATTCTTCTCTAAGTCCTCCCGATTTCACTACTCTTTAGGAAATGGCGGCCGGTCAGAGGGCTTTTACGGGCAAAAGTGTAGCCATTCCGGTGTAAATTTGCGGACTCTAAATCTATTCCATGAGCCTTTTTGAAACACAGTCAAACGAATTCAGTCGACGTCATATTGGACCCAATGGAAAGCAAACATCCGAGATGCTAAAGACCATCGGTGTCAGCAGCCTGGATGAACTCATTGACCGTACCGTTCCGCCCAATATCCGTATGCAGGAGGGCCTCAACCTGCCCGCTCCGATGAGTGAGTATGAATACCTCCAGCACATTAAGGAAGTATCGCTTAAGAACAAAGTAGCCAAGAACTACATTGGTCAGGGCTACTACGACACCATCACGCCGAGCGTGATCCTGCGCAACATTTTCGAGAACCCGGGTTGGTACACCCAGTACACGCCTTACCAGGCAGAGATCTCGCAAGGTCGCCTGGAGAGCCTGCTGAACTTCCAGACCATGGTGAGCGACCTTACCGGTCTGCCCATTGCCAACGCCTCCCTGCTGGATGAAGGCACGGCCGCAGCCGAAGCGATGACCATGTTCTTCAACCTGCTGAACAAGGACATCAACCACATTAGCCGCCCCAAATTCTTCGTGGATGCCGAGACCTTCCCTCAGACCATCGACGTGGTGCTTACCCGGGCTATACCGGTGGGCATAGAAGTGGTGAAGGGTGATTATAAGACGGCCCAAATAGACGACTCTTACTTTGGCGCCCTGGTGCAATACCCCAACGACAAGGGTTCCATCGAGGACTACCGCAACTTTATCAACCAGGTGCACGGCATCGGCGGATATGTAGCCATGGCTACCGACCTGCTGGCCCTTACCCTGCTGACCCCTCCGGGTGAACTGGATGCCGACGTAGCCTGCGGCTCTGCCCAGCGCTTTGGCGTTCCCCTCGGTTTTGGTGGTCCCCATGCCGCTTTCTTTGCTGCCAAGGACGAGTTCAAGCGCAGCATTCCCGGCCGCATCATCGGGGTGAGCGTGGACGCCCAGGGCAACCGTGCCTTGCGGATGGCCCTGCAGACCCGCGAACAGCACATCAAACGCGAGAAGGCCACTTCTAATATCTGCACGGCACAGGCCCTGTTGGCGAACATGGCCGCCATGTATGCTGTGTTCCACGGTGCCGACGGACTATATGACATCGCTAAACGCATAGCGGGCCTTACCGCTGCCCTCGCCGAAGAGCTGGATGCGGAAGGCTATGAAGTGCTGAACGAGAACTTCTTCGATACGTTAGTATTCAGGGCCGGCGATGTGGAAGATATCCGCCGGAGGGCAGAAGAAGCATCCATAAACTTCCGCTACTTCCCGGATGGCCTGATCGGTATCTCGCTCGACGAGACCACTACCTACTCCGACGTGCTGGATATCATGCTGCTGCTGGATAAGGAGAACGAAAACGTGGTCAGTGGCTTTGAGATCAATGAAGAAGATGCACTGGAGCGCATTCCTATGGCACTGAGCCGTACTTCCGACTTCCTCACCCACCCGGTGTTCAACAGCCATCACTCCGAAACGCAGATGATGCGCTACATCACCCAGCTGCAAAGCAAGGATATCTCCCTGGTGCACAGCATGATCCCCCTGGGCAGCTGTACCATGAAGCTGAATGCTGCTTCCGAGATGATGCCCCTGAGCTGGAACCACTGGAGCAAGATCCACCCCTTTGCGCCTGCCAGCCAGGCCGAAGGCTACCACTATATTGTTCGTGAGTTAAGCAATTACCTGTCTACCATCACGGCATTCGATGCCTGCTCCCTGCAGCCCAACAGTGGTGCCCAGGGGGAGTACGCCGGTCTGCTGACCATCAAGGCATACCATGAGAGCCGCGGCGAGGGACACCGCAACGTGATGCTCATCCCCATTTCCGCTCACGGTACTAACCCTGCTTCAGCGGTAATGGCAGGCATGAAGGTAGTAGTGGTGAAAGCACTCGAAGATGGCTACATCGATGTGGAGGACCTGAAGGCTAAAGCGGCAGAACATGCTGCGAACCTTTCCGGTATCATGATCACGTATCCTTCCACCTACGGTGTATACGAAGAGACAGTAACGGAGATCACTAAGATCGTTCACCAGCACGGCGGACAGGTGTATATGGATGGTGCCAACATGAACGCCCAGGTAGGGCTTACAGCCCCGGGCCTGATCGGTGCCGACGTATGCCACCTGAACCTGCACAAGACCTTTGCTATCCCGCACGGTGGTGGCGGTCCCGGCATGGGTCCCATCTGCGTGAAGAAACACCTGGCGCCATTCCTGCCCGGTCACGTTATGCTCGATGGCGTAGGCACGAAGAATGCCGCCAAGGGCACTAATGCTGTTTCTTCGGCCCAATTCGGCAGCGCTTCCATCCTGCTCATCTCCTATGCCTACATCCGTATGCTGGGTGCAGAAGGCGTGCGCAGGGCTACCGAGTACGCGATCCTCAACGCCAACTATATGCTGGCCCGCCTTAAGGACCAGTTCGAGATCCTCTACACCAACCACCACGACGCCTGCGCCCACGAGTTCATCGTCGATTTGCGCCCGCTGAAGAGGAGTGCGGATGTGGAAGCGGAGGATGTGGCCAAGCGCCTGATGGACTACGGCTTCCATGCCCCCACGCTAAGTTTCCCCGTTCCCGGCACGATCATGATCGAGCCTACCGAAAGCGAGGACAAGGCTGAACTGGACCGCTTCTGCGATGCCCTGCTGAGCATCGGTCGTGAGATTACCATGATCGAGGAAGGACAGCTGGACCGCAAGGACAACCCGCTGAAGAATGCACCGCACACGGTGTTCCAGGTGACCAGCGATGAGTGGAACAAGCCGTATAGCCGCGAGATGGCCGCCTTCCCGCTGAGCTATGTGAAGCAGAACAAGTTCTGGCCTTCGGTGGCAAGAGTGAACAACACCTACGGCGACCGCAACCTGATCTGCGTGTGCCTGCCTACCGAGATGTATGCCGAGCACGCCTAGTAAGTAATGTAATAACTATTCAACTATTCAAGCCCCGCAGTTGCGGGGCTTTTTTGTATCGGGGATTACACGGATTTATAAGGATTTCACAGATTTACTATAACTGGAAGACTATATCAGTGGAGAAACCTAAACGCAGGTCTGCCGTTCAGGAGCGGAGCAAAAGGGGTAAATTTATAGGAAACGAAAAAACCATGAAAAAGCTGGCACTCCTGGGCGTAGCTTTTCTAACTGCCTACACCCTTATCGCCTTTACCAAGGTTCGTCAGAGAGCTCCTTTTGATGTGACTGCCTATAAAGCAAAATCCATCGTTCGCTGCAGCCCCGACTGGGAAGCCCTCGCCGGCATGCTTGAGGCCATCGACATCCCGCCCATGCCCGATGCCGGCTCCTACAAATGGAAGATCGCTACCACCAGCGACAGTGCCCAGTTCTACTTCAACCAGGGCATCAACATGTACTACGGCTTCCACATCATAGAGTCTATAGCATCCTTTAAGAAGGCCGCCCGCTTCGATCCCGGTAATCCAATGGTTTGGTGGGCGCAGGCACTCGCATACGGGCCCAACATTAACGATGTGGGCTATAGTGCTTCGCCCGAAGCACTGGAGGTGTTGGCTAAAGCAGTAGACTTGGCAGATAAGGCCAGCCCCGTAGAAAAAGCGCTTATAACAGCCATGCAGACACGCTATACGGCCGATACTACCCAGTCGCGGGAAAAGCTGAATGAGGCCTACACGGCAGCTATGAAGAAAGCCCATACGCAACATCCTTCCAGCGTGGACGTGGCAGCCCTGTATGCCGATGCCATGATGCTGCAGCATCCCTGGGACCTCTGGCATCCCAACGGTACGGCCAAGCCGTGGACACCCACGATCCGTACCGTGCTGGAAAAGCTGCTTGTGGACGCACCCAATCACCCCGGCGCCAACCATTATTACATCCATGTGATGGAAGCCTCCCCCCTTGCCTATAAAGCCCTGCCCAGCGCCGACCGCCTGGGAACCCTCACTCCCGGGCTTTCCCATATGGTACATATGCCCTCGCACATCTACCTGCGCACCGGGCAGTTCAATAAAGGCACCCGCATCAACGAAGAAGCGGTGAACCGCTACCGGCAATATTCCAGCCTCTTCCCGCTGGTGCAGGAGAATGCATTCCTTTACCAATGGCACAACCTGCACATGCAGGCTAATTGTGGCCTGATGGCGGGCCGGGCGCGATACGCGCAGGAGTCCGCCCGGGAGATACAGAAAGTTATAGACACGGCCGTTCTCTCCACCCCTGCGCCCATGGGCAATTACCTGCAGTATATCTATATGACGTCCGTACTGGTTAACGTCCATTTCAGCAAGTGGGACGATGTACTGGCTGCCCCCGCACCGGCCCCGCATCATGTGTATGCCACAGCACTGGACCATTTTGCCCGGGGTGCGGCCCATGCGGGAAAAAGCGACCTGCCCAAAGCAAAAGAGCACCTGGCCCGGTTGCAGGCCCTGCTGCCCCATCCTTCCCTCCAGATGCCCATGGGTCCTTTCTCGCCTGCGGCAGAGGGCGCCAGGGTGGCTACTTCCCTGCTGCAAGGAATGATCATCATACGGGAAGATAATCTCACTGAAGCTATTGATCATTTTAAGATAGCTGCTTCCACCGAAGAGGCCATGGTGTATACCGAACCCCGCGACTGGATGCTGAACCCGAAGCAATACCTCGGTGCCGCCTACCTGCAGGCGGGACAGTGGCAGAATGCTGAGAATGTATTTAAGAAGGACCTGAACCAGAACGTGCAGAATGTGTGGTCGCTTTATGGATTGCTGGAGTCGCTGCAGCGGCAGAACAAAAAAGTGGAAGCCAACATTATCGGCAAGCAGCTGGACATTGCCATGAGGGAGAGCGATATTGAATTGAAAGGCTCCTTCATGGGAGTACCCGTGTGGGTTAAGGACCAGGATAAAAAGAGGAATTAGTTACTACAGTTATCTGGATAGGATCAGGAATATGTGGATAGCCACCAGTACGTATAGCCTCGCCTCAAAGTATAATTGGGGAGATCGAAGACTCGTTTGGCAAAGACGCCAACGACCTGCCCATGCAACGCCCCACAGACATCATTGGCCGGAACGTACGGGAGATATTATCCTAAAGAGTTCTTCCTGCACTTCAGGATTAAGAGCTTTCAGCCCTCCCTATAATTGTGTACATTACAGCTATGCGGTTTGGCAAAAGAACCATGTTTTTTATCCTGCAGGGAATCCTCCTCTTGATCCTGCTGCTGCACCTTGGCCGCTGGGTGTTCTCTGGTGTGGTGACAGGCCGCGTGACCACCCCATATTCAGCCACTGTCATGACAGTGCATTACACTGTGAATAGTGTGGAATACGTGGATACCTATATGCGCAACGGCTACCCGCTCACGCCCCGGAACGTGGAGATCCGCTACCTTAACTACCGCCCTTCCACCTCGCGCATCAATACCTTTATGGGTATAGCCGCCGAGCCGCTGGCATGGTGGCTAATGATCAACGTGGGGATGGCTGCCTTACTGCTAACCAATAACACTGTGTTTTCGAAAGGCACCACTTTCTATCTGCACAAGCGCTTTCCCTGGATCTCGATGGACGAATACTTCCCGATCAAGAACCGGTGGTTCCACGGCGATTACCGCAACAGTTACAACTGGGGAACGCCTCCCCCCAAAGCCAAGGATCCCGGAAAGCAGCGGCTGTCAGACAGGGGAATGAGTAATGAGTGATGAGTGGTGAGTGGTGAGGGAAGAGTCCATAGACCATAGTCGATGGTCCATAGAGTAGTCATACCCTCAACCTCTAAAGGGGAGCTCTGGAGTCATCGAGTCATTTGCTCCCTCCTAATCCCCCAGCTCAAATTCCCAATTCCTGCTCAGCCCACTAGGGGTTGTCCCGAGTATAAGCTGATTCTATATAGACTCGGGGTATCCTCCGGAGAAACTCGGGATAAACCCGACTTAAGGATAGGTCATCTTTCACTGAAACAACACAAAAAGAAAGGCCTGTCGACAAGGACAGGCATTTAGGATGTAGTAGCGGTATGTTTGAGCCAATTGGCAACTGCTCTATTGCTGCGCGGTGGTATCGGCTGCCGGCTTTTTCTTCTTTTTGAAGAGTCCATTGATCGTATTGCCTACCGTTTCTTCCACCTTCTTTTTGGTGTCGTTCAGGCCGCTTCCTGAAGTAGTGGAGTCCTTCCTGGTAAAGAGCTGCTTGACGGCTTCGTCACGCAGGTCGTTTACTACCTGGTTCTTTACGGCCCGGATGGAGTCCTTCACGACATTCTTCGCGCTGTCGGCCTTTTGCTGCACAAAGGCGGCGGCCTGCTGCTTCAGCTCTTTGGTGGCGTCGCCGGCGGCCTGCTTCAGGTCGGTCTTGATCGTTGGATTGGCAATACTGCCCATCATCTTTACATTGAGGTCAACCACATCGCCCAGCGTGACGGGAATGCCTTTACCGGCGGCCTGCGCGGCCAGGCTGTTCACCAGGGCATTACCTTGCGCACCGAGGTATTTGCGGGGCACTTTCAGGGCGATGATGTAGTCCATCGTCTGGTCGAAGCCGTGCATGCCCCCGATCTGCATATCGATGTCTTTCACCTTCACGTTGAAGGGCTTTACCAACACCTTGCCGTTGGCGAATTCGATATGGCTTTTGATGTCCTTGATGGTGATGCTTTTCAGCTCGTTGATCTGCAGGGTCGAGGCCAGCTTTTCCAGCGGCGCAAATTTCGCCAGCACGCCCTGCAGCACGAGCAGGTTGCCGTTACCCGTAAGGCTTGAAAGGTTGGGCATCATCTGCCCGTTCAGGCTTCCGTTCATGCTCATCTGCGAACTGAGCTTACCGGCCAGGAAATGACCGATGGGCATGAGCTTCTGCACGGTGTTGAAAGCAGTGAAGGTCTTTTGAATATCCAGGTCCTTCACGTCGTAACTCATGGTGATATCGGGGTTCTTCTTATCCACCCGGGTGCTGTAGGAGCCGTTGAAGGCCATGGCCCCTCCGAGCGCTTCAGTCTGCACATTTTTCAGCTGCACGGCCTCGTCCTTGAGCAGCAGCGCGCCGGCCATGTTGCTGTAGGTGACCTTGTCATACGTCACCTGGTCAGCCTTGGCTTGCAGGGTGAGATCAATGTTGGCTGGAACCAGGAAGGGATCAGAGGAAGTCGCAGTGGTCGTGGTCGTATCGGTTCCCATCAATTCGTTTAAGTTCACCTTGTCGGCCGCCACGCTGACGTTGCCGCCCAGCTTTCCATCTTCCATTATATAGCCAATGAGGTTGCTCAGTACCCCGCTGGCAGTAAAGGCCGTGGCACCGTACTTACCTGCCATGTGGCTAAGGGTAATGGTCTTTGGATTAAAAAGCAGGCTGGCCGCATTGATCTTCACCCCGGTTGGGTAGTCTTTGGATGCGTAGGCTACATTACTAACGCTCACCGTGCCATTGGTCTGGATGGCATCGTATTGCTTTTTATCGATGGCCGTCTTGTTGCCACTGAAGCCCAGGTCGGCGTTCAGCAGGCCGCTGATGGACGTACCGGCTTCGAGTTCCACAAATTGCTTGATGTTATCGAGGGTAAAGCGACCCTTGGCCGTACCTTTAAAGTCTACCGAGGTAACGGGGTTGCTTAGCTGCAGGGTGAAGTCGAGCGGGTCCTTACCCACCTCAATATGCCCGGCAGCAATGTTCACCTGCGTGTTGTTGGCCACCCCACCGCTGTTCTCCACGGTTACTTTCATTGTACCATTCTGAATAGCCTGGGGAAAATCCTTCGACGCATAATACAGGTTGCGGATATCGAAGAAGCCACCGGCGCTAAAGGCACCGCTCCCCTGCTGCACGGCAGAAAGCGCCCCCTTGGCAAAGGCGTCGGCGTTCACCAGGCCCGAGAGTTTGGTACCCTCTGCCAACTTTACAAAGCGGCCTACATTGGCGAGGTCCAGCTTGCCTTTCACCACCGCATCTATGTATTGCACCGTCTCAGGGTTTTTAAATACCAGGCGGAAATCGAAGGGCTCCCCTCCCATCTCCAGGTGTCCTTTCGAAATGTCTACCACTGCGTGGTCCATTACCCCATCGGGATTGGCCAGGCGCATGGCTAATTGAATATTCTTTACCGGCTGGGGCAGATCGGGGTACTGGAAGAAGCCATCTTTGACACCCAGGTTGATGTCGTAAGCAGGCAGCTGCTGCGGACTATAGCGGCCCTTAACAAAGCCTTTAAACGAAGCGGTACCGCCCGTCTTGATGTCTTTGAAATCGTTCTTGTAAATAGCAGGCACCAGGGAAAGGATATCCTTAAAGTCATTGGAGGGCGCATTAAAGGTTATGTCCATATCGTAGGTGCTGTCGTTTACGAACTGGAAAAATCCGCTGCCCACCAGTTTGAGGTTATTGACCTCCAGGTCGGCATTCTGGAACTTATAGATAGACTTGTTGTTATCGATCTCGATATCGGCATCGATACCCGTATAGGCTTTCACCAGGTAAGGTATGTTGGCGTAAGAAAAAGACGCTTCGCCGGCGTTGGTGGAAGTGGAAAGAGTGAAGATGTCATCGGTAAAGTTGCCCGAGCCTTCGTGGTCCAGGCCCGTGATCTCGGCCTGCATACCTGCTTGCTCATCGCGGTAGAAAATGTAGCCATCCTTTATGGCGTACTTCTGGAGGCTCATGGCCAGGGAAGAGGTGGTGTCGGAAGACGCTTCTTCAGAAGGGTCTTCTTTTACAATGTCCCAGTTGGCTACACCTTCCTTATTCACCAGCACGTGGATCCGCGGGGACTCCAGGTATACGCCGTGGATCTCCATATTGTCGCTGCTGATCACGCTCAGGAGGTTCAGCGAGGCTTCCACGCTTTTGGCGGCCAACAGGGTATCCTTGCTGAAAGCGTCCACTCCTTTTATAGAGATGTCATCGAGGGCTACAGTGAGCTTAGGAAAATGGGTAAAGAACGACAGGCTCAGGTCCTTGAACTCCACTTCGGCCTTCAGGCTTTTGTTCATCTCGCTCTTTACGGTGGCGAGCACTTTGTCTTTAAACAGGAAGGGCAGAAAAAAAAGGAGGACCAGGAGCGTCACAAGGCTAATACCGGTGTACTTGAGGGCTTTTTTCATAAGATGGGTGGCTATGATTGTTTCCCCGAGGGGAAATGAAACTTGTTATTCGCCCTGCAATATCGGAAAACTTGCGGGGGAAAAGAATAGGAGAATCACGGTTTTTTACCTCCGCTCCCATGGGAATCTACGCCCACAGGAGTTAAATGCCTCTCTTAGTACTTCTCGATCATGTCGACGGTCTGTTCTTCCACGTCGTCGTACTTGGCCTTGTAGCGGATCTTGCGGCTGCCGATGGAGAGGATCAGAAGGCCTATCAGGGCACAGGAAGCCATCACCCCCGTCATGGGCAAGGCCGTTTCATTGGCCAGCAGGCCTACGGCCGCAGAGGCAAGGGCGGCCAGGGTCATTTGTATCGCCCCCATCAGTGCGGATGCGGAACCAGCTTCCTTACTAAATGGAGCCATGGCCAGGGCCGACGTGTTGGGAAAAGAAAATCCCTGGCAGCTGAGGAAGCCAAAAATAAGTGCTACCGTGCTGTAGAGGCCAAACCAGCCCAAATAGGTACCCACGAACAGCAGGATGCCGACCGAGGCCTGCACGGGCAACACCAGGCGGATGATCTGCTCGCTGCTGAAGCGGCGCAACAGCAGGTTGTTCAATTGGCTGCTGGTGATCAGGCCCATGGCAATAAGGGCAAAGAGCCACCCGTAGTGCTGCTCGCTTACCCCGAAGAGTTGCATAAACACGTAGGGCGAGCCGGAAATATAGGAGAACATAGAGGCCGATACTATGGCGCCCGTACCGCCATAGGTATAAAACTGGGGCTCGCGCAATACCTTCCCGTACGCCTGCAGGATGGGCCGGGGACGGAGGGACACCGTTAGGTCGGGCGGGCGGCTTTCAGGAAGGCGGAAGTATACCGCGGCGGTTATGGCCGCAGCAATCAGCGCCAGCGCCACAAAGACGGAGTGCCAGCCAAAGGTGGTGATGATATAGCCTCCTGCCGTGGGAGCGATGATTGGCGATACCCCGATGACCAGCACCAGCATGGAGAAGACCCTGGCGCTCTCCTCTACGGGGAAGGTGTCGCGCACTACAGCGCGGGGCGCTACCATACTCACGCAGCCGCCCATGGCCTGCAGGAAGCGGAGCCCAATAAGGATCTCTACCGTGGGCGCCCACGCGCAGCCCAGGGAAGCCAATATATACAGCGCCAGGCCGGCGTACAGCGGTGCCTTACGCCCGTAGCGGTCCAGCAGGGGACCGATGATCAACTGCCCGACACAGATGCCGATAAAGTAACTGGACAGGGAATACGTCACCACTTCCACGCTGGTGCCCAGGTCGGCTGCAATGGCCGGGAAGCCCGGCAGGTACATGTCGATGGAGAAAGGTCCAATCGCTGACAGGAATCCAAGGATCAATATCAAAACCAGCCGCTTCTTCTTTTGCATAGCTCCTATCTGAAAAAAGCAGTAAAAATAGGCCATTCACCTTAGCGGCACAGCATGGGAATGTGAGAAGTGAGACGTGAAAAGTGAAATGGGACTCCTATATGGCGTTTTACCCCCAGGAGCGGATCGAAGAAGGGATGGAAAATTTATATGGCTGAGCTTCAGGTAGTTACAAATAATCACGTAGTTTTCCTATATGAAATCTCGTCCGGGGACATTAGTTTTGGACCTAGTTCTTATTCTTTACCCTTAATCAACAGCACCCCGGTCAAATGAAAAACCCTCATGACCGCCCCCGGGAGCTGACTGTTTTTCCCCCAATATCTAGTGAACGAACTTTATCCGTACTAATCCAAACCTTCGGGTCGGCATTGTTTAACCTTAAAATGAAACAATGACGAAAAGAAAGTTATTAAAAGCAGGATTGTTTGGTCATAGCTTGCTCGTCATGGCTACCGCCTATGGAACAAGTAACAAGCAACACCCTGTGGAAGCTAACCAGAAAGTGCTCATCGGCGTAACCTCCCTTTTGCACCAGATCCCGCGCACCGACAGCGGTGCCCTCACCAGGCTCCTGGTGGATTCCTCTTTCGTTCATTTGCAGGACCTTTACGAAAGCGAAGCGGCTGCCGCCCCCAAAGCCCGGCTCAACTCCAGCATCAAGACGTACGTGGCCCAGTACATGAAGTCCAACGAAGAGTCCCTTGAGAAAGTTAAAGCAGGAGGCGGGCGTTATTTCCGCATCATCGAATCTATCTTCCGCAAGAACGACCTGCCCGTGGAGCTCAAGTACCTGGCAGTGATCGAATCGCGGCTAAAGACCACGGCCGTATCGCGTGCAGGTGCCGTAGGCCCCTGGCAGTTCATGACGGGCACAGCCCGCGCCCTGGGGCTCAAGGTTACTTCCCGCTACGACGAACGAAAGAATTTTTCCAAGAGCACCGGCGCCGCCGCCCGGTACCTCAAAGACCTCTACGCAGCTTATGGCGACTGGCTGCTGGTGATCGCCGCCTATAATGCCGGCCCGGGAAATGTGGATGCCGCCATTAAAAAGAGCGGAAGCCGCAACTTCTACCGCCTGCAGTATTTCCTGCCCGCCGAGACCCGTCACCACGTAAAGCGGTTTATCGGGACCCACTACTACTTTGAAGGGAGGGGCAGCGAAGTGACCCTTACCAAGAGTGAGTCGGCGGAATACAAAAAAGCAGTCGACCGGTTCCGGACCGAACAGCGGGGCCACTGGGAAGAGCTCCTGGCAGTTATGTCTGTAGACAAGGAAGAAGAAGCCCCACGGGTGGCATTTACTCCTGCACCCCTGGTTGAAGAAGTCATCTTGCCTTCTAAATAAACATAAAAGCCCTTCGGGATTTCTATCCTGAAGGACTTTACTTATAATTCTATTTATTCCTGCTTCTTTAGCGTCTCTGGCTTCTTTCCACCACGATTCCCGTAAAGGTGATCGGGTCCCTGTTATTGCTCAACACCTGTAGCGAGGCATAGCCGTCTTCCGATACGCTCAGGATCATGTTCCGTACATCTCCTTTCCCCTTGGGATCAAAGGTAATGTTCCAGCGGCCTTTGCGCTTTGGTTCTATGCTGTAACTATAATCGGTCGTAGTGAAATCAACGCCTCCGCCCCTCAGGTCGGCAGGCGCCTGGTAGGCACGCCCGAAATAGGGCAACTGGGCCACCAGCGTGTCGCCGGATACCCGGAGCTCATAGCCACCCGTCAGCTGCCTTGAGGTACCGCGGGTAGGCTGCGCCAACTGGGCCTGGAACACATAGTTCTTGTTATCGATCAGTGTTTTAATAGTAGTTCCCTGAGTGGTCTGTACCTCCGAAGGTGCCGAGCACGAAGCTATCGCCAATGCAACGGTTATGCTTATCATTGATAGTAGTCCTTTCATGTGCTAGTTCGTTTTGCCTCTATGGGCTCAAATGATGTACCACGTTAGCTTACAAAGGCGTTAAAACCCAATCGCAGCAAGGATTCTGCAGGTCCCATAAAAAATTTCCGGCAGGGATATCCCTGCCGGAAATAAGTAGTTTAAAAAACCGTGCGCTTTCTTAATCCCTGTACTGGTTGAAGCGCTTACCAAAAATCAGTACATTGGCCCTGCCGTCCAGCAGGTTTCCGGTAGAGCGATACTTAAATTCTATCCGGTCGATGTTGCGCCCCTCGCGGCCCAGCTCAATGATTTTGCTTTCTTCGCCGGCAGCGATGATGGCATCGAGCGAAGGCTCCAGTTTATCACCATTGTCAAAAAAGATCGTCAGCTCATTGATGCGCACATCTTTATCCTGAACCCTGAATTTTATAGCAGTGAACTGGTTGCGGCTGGTTACATCTATGGCATCTTTATCACGCACAAAGTTCACCTTCTGTTCGGCCAGCAGCTCCCATCCTTCTTCTATAGCCACGGTTCGCGCAGAGCCGCAGGAAATCAGCGAGGTTGCAGCAAGAAGTAGGAAGGAAAGAACGAACAGGCTTCTCAGGTTAGTAAAAACTTTCATTGTTTAGTATTTAGGTTAAAAGGTATCCAAAAGGCAGCACACTATGTGGAGTGCTATACTCCTGCAAAGGTATAAAGTTCGGTGGTACTTACAGGTTTCTCAAACGGACAGACAAACGTATGGTGCCATTGTTTTGTACGGCAAAACTGTTCTCATTAAACGAAGGTGCGGCGGCAAAGGGCAGCTTATTGCGCGAAGCACCGTAACCTTCTTTAGGGATACCTACAAAGTTCTTATCCATCTTTTTGTTGTTGTTGACATCGTGCAGCACAAAGAGCGCATAGGTGCCGGAAGGAACATTATCAAACACCGCCTGTACCCTCTTGCCGATAACGGGCAGCTGCACACAACGATAAGGCTCACCGCCTTCGCCGGTAAAAGAGGCTGCATTGTTGAACAGGCAGGCACGACAGGTGCCTTTATTGCTCTCGAAGTTGGTGATCTCGGCCTCCACCCTGCCCTGGGCCGAAGCACTGAATGAAAGAAAGGGTACTAAAGCTATTATCCATTTGATACACATAGGCTTATAGGATTACAAATAAAGCACCAATTTAGAGCATCCCCATGGAACGCTCTACTATCGTTGATACACGCTCGCATCTTTACACTCCTGACTGATCCAAGGCTTTGATCTGCGGCTGATAAGCCCGCGGCAAAATGGCGGCCTTCAGCACCCGGTCCAATGATATAAGGCGGCTTAGCTTGTATACGGGAATCACTGGCACCAATAGGGACACCTTGCGCAACCCAAGTAACGTTTTCACCTTTCCAGGCACAACCAGCACCTGGGCTTCTTTGAGCAGGGCGTAGCGAAAAGGCCCCAGGTGCTTGTGGTATTGCCGGAACAGGTCGACTGTGTAATGACTTTTCTCCAGGTCCTTCGCCATGTGCTGTTCGCGCACCGGTAGCCAGTCTTTATAGCTTGCGGGCAGTCCTGGAATACCCATACCCGTTCCCACCCGGTAAAACACATTGTACACTTCTTCTTTTTCTTCCCCGGTCAGCTTACGTTCCAGCAATTCAAAGGAAGCGATCGAATAATGAATAAGCATAAAGAGCACGTCGCGGTAGGACCAGTCGGGGATCTGATAGCCCCGGGCTGTTTCCACGGCGGTGTGTATAGAGGATATCTTTTCTATGGTTTTAGTGGCCTCTTCCCGCGAGGAGAAAACGATCTGACGCGCATACGATACAGTTGAAAACAATCGACCCAAAGGATCCTTCGGCAGCTTGCCGGTAAAATACAGCCATTCCACTGCCTTATTCAGGGCAAACTCTGCCGAAGCCCCTGCAAAGATGAACAGGATGGTATCGCCCTTTCCCCATATCTTACGGACTATAGAATCCCGGGATACAAATTGTTCCATATTCTGATAATCACCAAAAAGTAGCCAATTTTCCGCACCTGCTATATAAATTCTTGTTAGCCTACAGCTATTATATGCCAGGACACAACTGACGCTCACTAGTCTAATGCCGCCTCTCTTGGCGCATATTTTGTTTTCTTAAACAGTAGAAACCAAAAGGAAGCGGTTGTTCTTCCTTAAATGATCAAATAACCTACGATATGCGAAACATTCTATGCACTGGCCTAATTCTAAGCTTCTCTACCCTTGTAAGCTATAGCCAGGATACCCTTTGGACTACATCCGTCCATGACACTACTAAGCAAGTAAGCGAGACACTGATCTCCAGCCAGGAAAACAAGGCCTCCAGTGATGAGGTTTACCACCTAAAACCTGCGGTGGATGTTCCCCTGACCACCCTGGCCGCGGGCTGGTCGCTGTATGCTTTTACCAAAATCTACAGCAAGGATCCTTCGACGAAAGAGCAGATACTGGCGCTGAATAAGAACGATATCAATAAGTTTGACCGCTGGGGTGCCGATGTGTACTCCGACAAAGCAGCCAACACCAGCGACTTTTTCTTTTATGGCTCCATGCCCCTCCCCCTGGTGCTATTGGCTGATAAGGATATCCGTAAAGACGCCAGCAAGATCGGCTTCCTGTACCTGGAAGCCATGTCCATAACCGGCTTGCTGTATACTGGAGCAGTGTACACCCACGACCGCTACCGCCCGCTGGCCTATAACCCAGAGGTATCGCTGGAGGAACGCATGCGCGGCGGATCGAAGAACTCGTTCTTCGCCGGCCACGTGGCGCTGGTGGCTACTTCGACCTTCTTTACCGCCAAAGTATTTTCCGACTACCACCCCGATTCCAAGTTGAAATACCTGCTGTACGGAGCCGCCGTGGTAGGAACAGCCGGCACGGCCTACCTGCGGCATGCCGGTGGAAAGCACTTTCCTTCCGATATACTGATCGGTACGGCAGTAGGTACCCTGTCGGGTATCCTGGTGCCCCACTTCCATAAAAACCCGCTGCTTAAGAATCCCCGACTCAGCGTTACCCCCTTTACCGGCATGTCGCACGGACTGGCAGTACGATATAAATTGTAGCAGTAAGTAAAAACGCCCCGGCAGCTGACGCTCCGGGGCGTTTTTACTTACTTGTTTGAGGCAACTGCTACTGCCGCGTATTCACCGTTACAGTGTAATGTTTTTCCAGCAGGTTCAGTAGCAGGTCCTTATCTACCGGCTTGGTCACCACGTCGTCCGCTTCACAATCTCCATAACGGGCTCGCCGCGTGGAATGTGGATCCATCAGAAAGATCACTGGTGTGCCCCTTTCCTGCTTCAGCTTTTTACACACGTCGTACTCGTTAAAGCCGGTCACTTCCGGGTTAACCAACAGTATGGTGGGCTCGGCTGACGCCTCTTTGACCAGGCCTGTGCCCTCAGTGGATGTATGTACCCGGTAATCGTTATGCTCCAATCCCTCCCTCAACTCCTGTAACACTTGCTCATCGTTGTCGCAGATTAAGACTACAATATC
>DASWYM010000517.1:0-8045 GCA_036404975.1 Chitinophagaceae bacterium | reverse complement strand
ACTGTAAACTCCCGGCCCGTGATCATCTCCTCCACCAGCACCTGGTCGTCTTCTCCAAAGGCCTTCTCCAGGGCATCTTTCAGCTGGCTAGCCTCCGTCACCTTGCTCATACCGATACTGGAGCCCCCATTATTGGGCTTTACAAAATAAGGCAGCTTCAGCTGCGACAGAATCTCGTCCAGCTTATAGTCAGTGTGGCGGAACAGGTGCAGCGAGCGGGCCACATTAATGCCTGCCATAGCAGCCACCGCTACCGTATAGCGCTTATTGAAGGTGAGCGCCGATGTGGCGGCATTACACGAGGTATAGGGCAAACCCAGCATATCGAAGTACCCCTGCAGCTTTCCGTCTTCCCCCGGAGTGCCGTGTATACCAATGAATACGGCGTCAAAGGTGGTCTTGCGCCCATCGATCATCAGCGAGAAGTCGTTGCGGTCTACTTCAAACTGCTCTCCCTCTTCCTGGTAGAACCAGCCGTGCGGGTTGATGTCAATGGTATAAACGTCAAAGAGTTCTTTATCCAGGTGGTTATAGATGGTGGTCGCTGATTTATACGAGATCGTGGCTTCGCCGGAATATCCACCGGTAACAAGGGCTATTTTCTTCTTCATAATTCCAAAGCTATAATAACTGCAAAAGTGTCAATTTATTTTTAGTACCCAAGATAAAGGAATTCCCCTTAATCACACCCCGGTCTTGCCACCGGAACTTGCAACAGGCATCCTTATCTCCTGTTACAAAGTTGCTGAACACTTCCTGCATGGAGAAGTACCCTGTGGCTACGTGGGTCTATATTTCCTATTTCTTCCTGTTTTGGGTCTATGAATGTGTGATGAGTGGAGTTTGAGAACCCGGAACCTAATACTTAGGACAAAAAAACCTCCAACGTCCAACGTCAAACCTCCAACACCTAAAATCCGGGCGGGCAGAAAATAATAAAGGTGAAGGTCGTCAGTCCTTCACCTCTTTACTACAGGAAATATCACCTGTTTAAATCAGCAGTTTCCTGCTTCTGTTATTACTACTAAGGTAGTAAAATTATATATGCAAATGATCTTTTTTGGCAAGCAATTGCTCCACTGTCTCCACGTACATTTCGTCCGGAACACAGCAGTCAACCGGGCACACCGAAGCACATTGGGGCTCTTCGTGGAAGCCCTGGCACTCGGTACATTTGCTGGGCACGATGTAATAGGTATCCACTGAGATAGGAGCATTGCGCTGGTCAGCGTCAATTACGGTACCGTCAACCAGGGTATAAGAGCCTTTTACGGTAGTTCCATCAGCAATAGCCCACTCTACGCCACCTTCGTAAATGGCATTATTGGGACACTCGGGCTCGCAGGCTCCGCAGTTGATACATTCGTCTGTTATTTTAATAGCCATAGTCTATGTTTGATTGGTTCAGATTTAATTTTGCTTAACAAAAATAATTGCTCAACATTAATTTTCCGTATTTCGAAAACATGATCTTTATCAACCGGTTAGATTCTGTTTCCGGGGAGTAATATACAAAACCTCAGTAAATGTTCATAAAACAAAGGATAGATTTATTAGTGCGCCTGGGAGAATACATGGCCAGCAACGAGCCCGGCTGGCTGGAGGCCAAGCAAAAAGCCTTCCAGGAGAACAACTGGTTCATTCCCGAATTTGTCGACAGGGCGGCGGCCAGCATTGCGGTCAACTTCCTGCAACATGATATACTGGAGGCGTTTACCTCCAGGTACCAACTGCCCCCCAAGCAGGAGCATCCCAAAAAAGTAGGCATCGTGCTGGCGGGCAACATCCCGCTGGTGGGCTTTCACGATACGCTCTGCGTGTTCCTCAGTGGCCATTATGCCGTCATCAAGCCTTCCTCAAAAGACGAAGCCCTCATTAAACACCTGGTAAAGAAATTGAGCGAGTGGGAACCGGCAGCGGCCCCCTACTTCGAACTGCGCAGCATGCTGAAAGGGTGTGATGCCTATATTGCCACCGGCAGCAACAATACCTCGCGCTACTTCGAGTACTATTTCCGCAACTACCCCACCATCATCCGCCGCAACCGAACCTCGGTGGCTGTGCTGACAGGGAAGGAAACAGCCTCCGAACTAGGCGAACTGGCTGAAGATGTATACCAGTATTTTGGCCTCGGCTGCCGCAACGTGACTAAGCTGTACGTGCCGCGCGACTACAACTTCGAGCTCCTGCTGGAGGCCTTCAGCAAATACAACTACCTGATCAATCACCACAAATACAAAAACAACTACGACTATAACCTGGCCGCCCACATCCTGAATAACCAATACTACATGACCAACGGCAGCATTATCCTGGTGGAGAACCCCTCCCCCTTCTCTCCCATCAGTCAATTGCACTGGGAGTACTACGACGATGAGCAGGCTGTAAGAGAAAGCCTTACGGATAATGAAGCTATTCAATGCGTTGTTGGCAGCCACTATACGTCATTCGGACAGGCCCAATGTCCCTCCATTGACACTTTTGCAGACGGAACCGATACGGTAGAATTCTTGAAAAGCCTCTCCTGACCAAAGCCTACAAAGAACTACGAAAGTCTTAGTAAATAATTGTTAAACTGGCCCAACGGCCGGTCTTTATAAGGGCAGAGTAGTTAATTTGTTGGTGCAAGGCACACAATTTGACGATATTTAATATACTCATTCAAACGATAAACTATGAAATGGAAACAGATCCTACTGGTTATGGGAATTAGCGCAGCGACGGCTTTTGGGAGTGTTTGGAGTTATTACCAATTTTTTGCTGAACCATCCTATAGCGTCGGCAATGCCGCTGATGGCCTGCCCGTGAACTATGCAGGCTTCCTGGACGGCAAGACCGGCACCTCGGCCGAACTCGTCGACTTCACCAGGGCCGCTAACGCCGCCGTTCCAGCAGTAGTGCATATCAAGACCCGTATCCCCGCCAAAAAGCAATCCAACGAAGTAACCCGCCAGCGCCGCAGCATGTTCGATGACTGGTTTGATGATTTCTTTGGCTATGGTCCCAACGTCATCCCCGAGCAAAGAGCTTCCGGCAGTGGTGTATTGATCAGTGAAGACGGCTATATTGTTACCAATAACCACGTGATCTCCAACGGCGACCAGGGCGTGGCTGATGAGGTCAACGTCACCCTGCACAACCGGAAGACCTACAAGGCCCGCGTCATTGGACGCGACCCCAGCAGCGACCTGGCTGTGCTGAAGATCGATGGCAATAAATTCCCCTTCCTGGTTTATGGCAATACAGCCAATGTGCAACTGGGCCAGTGGGTGCTGGCAGTGGGTTATCCCCTGACTCTGGAAACCACCGTGACAGCAGGTATTGTATCGGCTACCGGCCGCACCATCAACATCAACCGCCGCCAGAGCGAAACCCCCGTGGAGTCGTTTATCCAGACCGACGCCGCGGTGAACCAGGGTAACAGTGGTGGTGCACTGATCAACACCAACGGTGAGCTGATCGGCATCAACTCGGCCATCCTGGCGCCCAACGGAACCTATGCCGGTTATTCATTCGCCATCCCGGTAAACATCGTAAAGAAGATCGTAGAAGATATCGTGAAGTTTGGTGATGTGCAGAGAGGCTACCTCGGTATCATGTATGTGGCCACCGAAGACATGACCGAAGAGCAGGTGAAGGCCCAGGGCATTCCCACCAATATCAACGGTGTGTTCGTGAGCCAGGTATCAGAAGATGGTGGCGCCGCCGCCGCTGGCATCAAGTCCCGCGATATCATTACCAAAGTAAACAATACCCCCGTAACCAGCGGCCTGCAGATGAGCGCCCAGATTGCCGGCTTCCGCCCGGGCGACCGCGTGCCGGTAACTTTCCTGCGCAACGGTAAAGAAACCACCGTGCAGGTAGTGCTTAAAAAGCGCGGCGACGTGATCACTATGAACATCGGCAACCGCCTCGGCGCCGACCTGGCCACCCTGGATAAGGATAAAGCCCGCCAATACGGCATACCCGGTGGCGTGGTCGTCACCAAGATCACCGAAGGGGGCGCCATTGGCCGCACCCGCATGCAGCCCGGCTTTGTAATCACCAGCGTCAACGGCCAGGATGTAGCTTCCCTGGAAGACCTCTCCAAAGTACTGGCCAGCATCAATGGGCCGGTGCGCATCGAAGGGATCTACCCGGGCTACGACGGCACCTACACCTACCCACTAAACTTAGAACCCTAATTCGGTTGTTCATTAATACACGAAAGCCCCGGTAATTGCCGGGGCTTTTTTTGTCCCTTTCCCCGGGAGGAGTAAGAACACAATTCAGGTGTTGGAAGTTGAAGGTCGTTTCTTAAGTGGAGCATCCTGCACCAGGCCGGGGTTTCCCCAGTTTATCATGGGTCTGACACGGGTTTCTCCTGAGGATATCCCGAGTCCTTATAGACTCAGCTCAAACTCGGGACAAACTCGGGATATACTCGGGACACCCCCCGCTGGGCTGAAGGAATGTAAACTTGATGAAAGCCGGGGCATGAAAAAGCCCCGGTGCTTACCGGGGCTGTATTGACAAATGTGCTATTCTCCCCTTCATCCTTAACATCCACCCATCCCCGATAGCTATCGGAACCAGGTTCAGACAGGCTACTTCTGGTACACCTTGTATTCCCAGGCCTTCAATTCCAGGGTGCGCACCTGTCCGAAGTCTTTGGTCTCGTCGCTGAAAACGTCTTTAAAGAAGCCTTTCACGGCCTCATCCTGGAGATCTACTTTCAGGCCACCGGTGCGCGACAGGTTTAACACCACGAGCACTTCGCGATCGCCGGCCTTTCGGAGGTAGGCAAAGGCCCTGGAGTCGTCCGAGGTGCGGAGGCGCTGAACGGGAGCTTCTTTTTCGTCGCCTACCAGCGCGGGATGGGTGGCGTGCAGGTTCAGCAGGGTCTGGTAAAAGCCGTGCAGCTGGTTGGTGCCCGTCCACTTGATAACGTCCTTTTCGAAGAATTCCAGACGCTTAATATTGGGCAATTCCTGTCCGCTGTAGAGCAGCGGCAAGCCGGGCCAGGTGCAGCTGAACACCGCCAGGGCATGGGCCATGTCGCCGTACTGTTCGTATTCGGTGCCGTTCCAGCTGTTCTCGTCGTGGTTGGTGGTGAACCAGGCCTTCATACCGGGGGCCTGCTGGTAGCGCTGCAGCACGCTATCAAGGGTAGTGATGGGCTGCTGCTGGTGATAAAAGTCGCGGGCCTTGTGCATCCAGGTCCAGGTATAGGCGGCATCAAACACCTGCATGTACTCGGGATTGTCCAGCGGATCCAGCTCAGCCAGCCAGAAAAGGGGCTTAACCTTATCCAGCTCGGCCTTCGCCTCCTGCCAGAAGTCCAGTTCCACCCAGAAGGCCAGGTCGCAGCGGAAGCCGTCGATGCCGGTTTCTTCCACCCAGAACTTCATGGCGTCGATCATGGCCCGGCGCATCCGGGGGTTCTTATAGTCCAGTTCAATAATGTCGTCCATGCCCGAAGCCTTTTTGAAGTCGCCTGTGGCGCTGTCTTTGAGGAACCATTCCGGGTGTTCTACTGTCCATTTATGGTCCCAGCCGGTGTGGTTGGCCACCCAGTCGATGATTACCTTAAAGCCCATGTCGTGGGCCTGTTTTACGAAGGCCTTAAAGTCCTGTACGGTGCCGAACTCTTCGGCAACCGAGGTGTAGTCGGCGGCCGCGTAATAGGAACCCATAGAGCCTTTCTTATTCTTTTGGGCAATAGGGGTGATGGGCATAAACCACAGGGTCTTGACGCCCATATCCTTCAGCCGGGGCAATTCCTTAGCAAAGGCGTTGATGGTGCCTTCCCGCGTATACTGGCGCAGGTTCACTTCGTAGATGTTGGTGCTTTTGATCCATTCCTTTCGGGCTAATGTATCCATAGATGTTGATTGTTGGGTAGATGATTTGGGAGCAGAATTGCAGGCCATCAGCAGGACGGCGGCAATCAGTGGGGGAAAGAATTTCTTCATAAGACGGTCGATAAGGACAGCAAATTAATACATTAAACTACTGTTAGCACATTAGGGGCTAACTTTGCTTCCGCATGAAAACCTTTGACGTTCCCATTATCTACCGCAGCCCCCTGATTTCGGCTATCAAGAAGAAGCGTAAGAGTGAAGACCGCATGAAAAAAGACTTCTCTCCCACCCTCCTCGACTTTGGCCCCCTGCGTATTTACCTGGCCCGCCACTTTGGCTTTTGCTACGGGGTGGAGAACGCCATCGATATCGCTTTTAAGACGGTGGAGGAAAACGAAGGCCGGAAGATCTACCTGCTGAGCGAGATGATCCACAACCCCCAGGTCAATGCCGACCTGAAGGCCCACGGCGTTGAGTTCCTGCAGGACACGGGCGGCAAGCAGATCATCCCCTTCGAGGTGCTCAAAGCCGACGACATTGTGCTGATCCCCGCTTTTGGCACCACCCTGGAGATCGAACGCAAGCTAAGGGGCATCGGTATCCAGACCGAGAAGTACGACACCACCTGCCCCTTCGTGGAAAAGGTATGGAACCGCAGCGAAGTGATCGCTAAAAGCGAGTACACCATCATCATCCACGGCAAGCCCAACCACGAAGAAACCCGCGCCACCTTCTCGCACGCCAAAGCCAATGCCCCCTCGCTGGTGGTGAAGGACATGGCCCAGACCGTGGAACTGGCTAAATACATCCTGGGCGAAAAGCCCGTCGCCGGCTTCTACGAGGAGTTCCGAGGCCAGTACTCCGAAGGCTTTGACGTCAGCCGCCACCTGGAGCGCATCGGCGTGGTCAACCAGACCACCATGCTCGCCTCCGACACCCAAGCCATTGCCGACTATCTGAAAGACGTGATGACCCGCAAGTACGCCCTCACCGATGAGAACGTGCGCGAGCGCTTTGCCGACACCCGCGACACGCTGTGCTATGCCACCAACGATAACCAGAGCGCCGTCACCGGCATGCTCTCGGCCCCGGCCGACCTGGCCATCGTGGTGGGCGGTTACAACTCCTCCAACACCTCGCACCTGGTGGAGCTGTGCGAAGAAAAGCTTCCTACTTACTTCATCAATAACGAAGAGCGGCTCCTTTCAAAAGACGTGATCGAGCACTACAACTTCCACACGCACCAGGAGCTTACCACCGAAGGCTACCTGCCGGCGAAAGAGCCCCTGACGGTATTGATCACCTCCGGTGCCTCCTGCCCCGACGCCCTGGTGGAAGGGGTCATAAAAAAACTGGCAGGATTTTATCCCGCCAGTAAGTCAATTGATGAACTGATCAGCCAGTTTTAGTACGTGGCTTCAATGTTAATTACCTGGTTGTAGAGCAGCTCGTAATACTCGTTGGCCATACGGTTCGAGTCGAACTGGAACTGCACATCGCGCATACCATTCTTCACAATCTGACGCCACGTGCTGGGATCGTCGTAGTACAGCGGTAGTATCTGGTTCTGCAGGATATCATACACCTGGTCGAGGTCATACTGGTCCAGCTCCTGAACGCCCATCTTGTGGTAGTCGGCTTCCGGAACCACGAACCCGTTGTTGCCGTGCATCATGAACTCGGGGATCCAGCCGTCGTTGGTGGAGAAGTTCACCGCGCCATTCATGGCAGCGGTCATACCAGAGGTACCTGACGCCTCGCGCGGGACACGGGGGTTGTTCAGCCAGCAATCGGCAGCCTGCTTCAGGCGCTTCGACAGGCCCAGTTCATAACCGACCACTACCGCCATATTCTTATAGTTCTTGCTCAGGTGCACCAGCTCGTTAAACTCCGAGATCGCCGGGTAGTCCACCGGGTAAGGCTTACCACCCCAGATAATCTGTACGGGGTACTTGGAGTCACTCATAAGTGCATTGAAGCGGTCGATATCCCGGGTAATGAGGTTAGCGCGCTTATAGCCGGCAAAGCGGCGGGCCCACACAATGGTGAATACGTTGGGATCGAATAGCTTACCGGTCTGGTCGGCCACCAGATCAAAGGCCCTCTTCTTCAGGTGCTTCTTGCGATCGTCGAAAGCCCAGTCGTTGCCTTCTTCGCGGGCTTTGTACAATTGCTTGTCGGCCCAGTAGCGCCAGTTCTGGG
>DASWYM010000516.1:0-9466 GCA_036404975.1 Chitinophagaceae bacterium | reverse complement strand
AACTGCTAAGCGGTAAAGATACATCACCCTCCAAGCAGAAGCAAACCGTAGAGGACAAACTTGATGAGCGGTTCAGCCCTCTTTGGCAAAGGGAGCAATATCCACCGCTCTTTGCCTACCCACATGCGCCCGTAGCTTTAGCCGGATGTACTGCTGCAACAGGTTGGGATACACATTATACACCAGGTTGGTGATAGTCAAAACAGCCGCCCAGCCCCAATAACCCTTGCCCAGGGCATACACCACTGAAAGGGTGAAGAACACGAACAGCAGGAAGTGAAACTTCTCGTAAACGTAGGTATCCCGGATACGCTTGTGTATAGAGACCCTGTTCGCCCTTACCATCCGGAAGGCCGGGAACTTCTTCCGGATCCTCTTATTGATGAGGCCCCCGTTCTGTGCCAACCGGTTCACCACTTCCACGCCCAGCCTCTTATACACCGAGGTGGTCTTTCCCACCTGCATCTGATCGAACAGGGCATTGGGCAGGAAAAAGAGGTACCAGGCTCAGCGCCAGGAAAACATAGAACCACACAGGTGGCATCAGGGTGTAGCAAAACACCGTGATAGGCACCAGGCACAGCACCGACCAAAACACATTAGGCAATGTATTATACAGGGCCAGGGTCCTTCTTAACCGGGCAGCCTCCTTGTCGCTGTTGTGGATCACCGTATTTCGCATAGCAGGTGCAGGGGGTATAAGCCACTTCCTCTAAGTGAAGTTAAGAAAGGGCGGCAGGACAGAAGCGCCCTAATTGCCGATTAGCAACCTGCCAGGATCTATTCATAAGCTTACTGCAAAGGATCTTTATTTCTTCAGCCGCTCCAGCGCCGCCTCCATTTCCGCAATTTCCTTTTCTTGTGATTCTATGATCTGCTTCGCCAGCTCCTTTACCTGGGGATCCTCCAGGTTAGCTTCTTTACTGGTCAGGATGGCCGACGAATGGTGGGGGATCATCGCTTTCATGTACTGCACATCGCCAATAGGTGTTTGGGTACGCAGGGCTACCAGCGTACCTGCAAAAACAGCGATGCCGCCGATGATGATGGCGGTGTTCAGCTTCTTATTGGGATACATCTTGCCCATCATAGCCATCATCACTACCACCATAGGCGCCACCATCAACAGGGCCATGTAAACACGGCTAGTGCTTGTGTGATAGTGGCCGATCCTTTCAACGTTCAGGAACATAACAATATACATGATGATGAAGGAGATAATCATCATCAGGGAGAACTTCCAGTAAGTCATATGTTTAGCTTTAGATTCCAATTCGTCTTCTGTCCTATGGATGCAACAATTATGCTTGAGCCCATATGAGTCTCCAACGGGCTGACGAAGTGATCTTTCCCTGCATGCCTTCCTGTTGACAGGGCGGCTACACTATCATATACCCGTATCGTGGGAGCACAAGGATATCCATTACTTCCCGGCAGCACCCTGCAACTTGCATGCTCAGCACTCAGCAACCCCCTATATCAAATGACCCAATGATCGGCTGGCAGCTGGCAGCTATCAGCTAACAGCTTAAAAACATGCACATCTATCCAAAGATCCTGTAACACTGCCGTCCCATTAAGGCAGGACCTTTGCAGGGTTAAATCAGACGATATGAAGAACGATAAGAGTTATACGATAGATCTTCCTTTAGCCGGCGTGGAAAGCGAGCACTGTGCCCTTATTGTGGACAAGGGACTGGCTAAAGTGCCCGGCATCAGGGAACATAAAGTGGAGCTGAACAACCACCGTGCCCTCATCACTACCGATGACCCGCAGGAGACCCTGCCAAAGGCCGTGCACGCCGTGCGCGACCTCGGCTACGACGTGGAGACGGTGAAAAGCTCTTTCCCCGTCACGGGTATGAGCTGTGCCTCCTGTGCGGCCTCGGCCGAAAGCATGATAGCCGCCCAGCCCGGCGTGGTGAGCGCTGCCGTCAACTTTGCCAACGGGCGGGTGCAGGTAGAGTACGTGCCCACCCTGGTGAGCCCCCAGGACATGAAAGCCGCCGTGCAGTCGGTCGGCTACGACCTGGAAGTGGAAGATACCGCTGCGGCTAAGGAAGCCCTCGAGGACAAGCAGCGTCACCGCCTGCAGTCGCTGCGCCGCCGCACGTTTGCCTCCATCGCCCTTTCCATTCCGCTGGTGGTTATCGGGATGTTCTTTATGGATATGCCTTATGCCAACTACATCATGTGGGCCCTGGCCACGCCGGTAGTGCTGGTGTTTGGCCGCCAGTTCTTTATCAACGCCTGGAAACAGGCGCGCCACCGCTCGGCCAACATGGATACCCTGGTGGCGCTGAGCACCGGTATCGCCTACTTCTTCAGCGTATTCAATACGCTGTACCCGCAGTTCTGGCACGCCCGCGGCCTGCACGCCCACGTGTATTTCGAGGCGGCCGCCGTGGTCATCGCCTTTATCCTGCTGGGTAAGCTGCTCGAAGAGCGCGCCAAGGACTCCACCTCCTCTGCCATTAAAAAGCTTATGGGCCTGCAGCCCAGGACCGTGACCCTCGTGAACGACGACGGCACTACCACCGAAATACCGGTTGAACAGGTGAAGGTGGCCCACCTGCTGCTGGTGAAGCCCGGCGAAAAGATTCCCGTGGATGGCACCGTTGCCTCGGGCGCTTCGTTTGTCGACGAAAGCATGATCTCCGGTGAGCCGGTACCCGTGGAGAAGGGCGAGGGGGCCCCGGTGTTTGCCGGCACCATCAACCAGAAGGGCTCCTTCCGCTTCCGCGCCCAAAAGGTGGGCGGCGACACCCTGCTGGCCGGCATCATCCGCACCGTGCAGGAAGCCCAGGGCTCCAAGGCCCCCGTGCAGAAGCTGGTCGATAAGATAGCGGGCATCTTTGTCCCCATTGTCATCGGCATCGCCATCCTCTCGATGATCGCCTGGATCGTACTGGGCGGCGACAACGGGCTGACACAGGGCCTGCTGGCCCTCGTAACGGTACTGGTTATTGCCTGTCCCTGTGCGCTGGGCCTGGCCACCCCCACGGCTATTATGGTGGGCGTGGGTAAAGGCGCCGAGCACGGCATCCTCATCAAGGACGCCGAAGCCCTCGAGCAGGCGCATAAAGTGAATGCCATTGTGCTCGACAAGACCGGCACCATCACCCGCGGAAAACCCGAAGTGACCAACATCCTGTGGCAGCAGGAGAGCCCAGAGGCCAAAAACATACTCTACAGCATGGAGAAAGCCTCCGAGCACCCGCTTGCCGATGCGGTAGTGGCCCACTTGGACACCCAGGCCTTGATGGCCACTCTCACCCACACCGAATCGGTAACGGGGGCCGGCGTGAAAGCCCTCCACGACAGCCGGTGGTACTACGTAGGTACCGCTAAGCTGCTCCGGGAGGCAGGCGTAAGCCTCAGTCCCGAAGTGGAGCAGTGGAGCGCCGCCCGCAGGGCCGAAGCCCAGACGGTGGTGTTCTTTGCCGATACGGACGGGGTGCTGGCCGCCATCGCCATCGCCGACACGGTAAAGGATTCGTCGCGCGCCGCCATCCGCAAGCTTAAAGACATGGGCATCGCCGTACATATGTTCACCGGTGACAACAAGCAGACTGCAGCCGCGGTGGCCGGCCAGGTAGGCATCAACTCCTTCAGGGCTGAAGCCCTGCCCGGCGACAAGGCCGCCTTTGTACGGGAGCTGCAGGCCGCCGGCAAGATCGTAGCCATGGTGGGCGACGGCATCAACGACAGCGAGGCCCTGGCCACCGCCGACGTGAGCATCGCTATGGGCCGCGGCAGCGACATCGCCATGGACGTGGCGAAGATGACGCTGATGACCTCCGACCTGGAGCGCATACCCGAAGCCATCCGCCTGTCGCGCCGCACGGTGCGCACCATACGGCAGAACCTGTTCTGGGCCTTTATCTACAACGTCATCGGCATTCCCATTGCCGCCGGGCTGTTGTACCCGGTCAGCGGCTTCCTGCTCAACCCCATGATCGCCGGGGCGGCCATGGCCTTCTCCTCGGTGAGCGTGGTTACCAACAGCCTGCGCCTCCGCTGGTCGAAGAGCTGATACGGCCGCGCTTAGGCGGGGATGGCAAAGTTTTAGTAACCCATAAGGCACCCATGGAAACGGAAATATTAAAAATGATAAAAGAACGGAAGATGAAAAGGATACTACTCGCAATCACTGCACTGGTGATCATTCATACGGCACAAGCCCAACACGAAGGACATACGCACGAACACAAGAAGGAAACAAAGAAGAAAACCACCACCAAAAAACCGGCAAAGACCACCGAACAGAAAACAGCCCCGGCGCAAAAGCCCGCAACGGCAGCGCCCGCCCACGACGACCATGCCGGCCACCAGCACGGCACCGACACGGTACCGAAGAAGGCGGCCGCCCCTGCTGCCGCCGACGGCCATGCGGGTCACGACCACGGGACTGCGCAACAAGGCATGCAGCAGCACGACGACCACGGGGCGCACAGCATGTCGCACCTCTTCTCGCGCAACCTGCCCATGAACCGTAACGGCTCGGGCACCGGCTGGCTGCCCGACAACGCGCCCATGAACGGCTATATGTTCATGCCCCAGGGCAGTAAGTGGATGTATATGCTGCACGGCAACGTGTTCCTGCGATACAACAAGCAGGACCTGCTGGAGAAGGGCTCCCGCGGCGACTCGAAGTTCGACGTTCCCAACTGGGCCATGGGCATGGCCCAGCGGCCGGTAGGGCAGCGCGGCCAGCTTGCCTTCAAAGGCATGGTGTCGCTCGACCCCCTGTTTGGCGGCGACGGCTACCCCCTGCTGTTCCAAACCGGCGAGGCTTATAAGGGCAAGCCCCTCATCGACCGCCAGCACCCCCACGACCTGTTCTCGGAGCTGGCCGTAGGCTACACCCATATGCTCTCGCCTAAGTCCGACCTCTTCCTTTATGTAGGTTATCCCGGTGAGCCGGCCATAGGGCCCGTGGCCTTTATGCACCGCCCCTCGGCGCTGCAGAGCCCTGATGCCCCGCTGTCGCACCACTGGGTCGATGCCACCCACATCACCTTTGGCGTGGCCACCCTGGGCCTGCGCTACGGCGACTGGAAGGTGGAAGGCTCTAAGTTCACCGGCCGCGAGCCCGACGAGCACCGCTACAACTTCGATAAGCCCCGCTTCGACTCGTGGAGCGGACGCCTTTCCTTCAACCCCTCGGCCAAGTGGGCCCTCCAGGCCTCGCACGCCTTCATCAAGGAGCCCGAGGAGCTGCACCCCGGCGAGAACGTGAACCGCACTACCGCTTCGGCCACCTTTGGCAGCCGCGGCTATGGTAACGAGTTTGTCAGCATCACCGGCCTGTGGGGGATGAATAAAACAAAGGGACATGATGCCGAGCACGCTGCCCTGCTGGAGGGCTCCTGGGTGGTGCGCCGCCTGGGCCTGTTCAGCCGCTACGAGTGGGTGCAGAAGTCGGCCGAGGAGCTGGGCCTCGACGGGCATGAATACGAGCAGTATGGCTTCGACCATGATGCCATTTTCCCGGTGCACGCTTTTACCGCAGGCGCGAACTATGACCTCTTTAGCATCGGCCAGACCAAGATCGCCGGCGGCGGGCAGTTCTCCTTCTTCGCCCCCGACGACCGCATTGCACCTATCTATGGCCAGAACCCCATTTCCGCGCAGGTCTTTTTGCGCATCTACCCATCCGTCATGGGGCAGAAGTCAGGAGGGTTGTCTTTACCGTATTAAGAAGTTGATAGCTTTTATAGCTGCCAGCTAAATCAATCGGTCATTAGGTCATTGATTCAGTTGAGCTGTTAAAAATTCCAGGGCTACTCTCTTACCGACGCAGCCCTTTTTTATTTCAATCTGATAGCTCTTCGCCGCTCCTCTGCCGCCCCTGTATAGGGGGGCGAAAGAAGGGCTCCGGAGGAGAAGGAATTAGGAATTGGGTCCCGATAGTTATCGGGATAGGGATTAGGATGGTTTCGCACAGAGGACGCAGAGTACACCAGATTAGGAAGAATGAAGGAACGCGGATCATTAAGATCCTTATGATCATCACTGATCTTGATAATCATAACGATCTGCGTTCCTTCTCTCATTTGCATATTTACTCATTCGCACATTTGCACATTCTCTTCGTGGTTCCCTCCCTAATTACTAATTCCTAATTCCTTCTCACTCACCTCCCCGCTATCACTTCTCTCCCGGCTTCGGTGCTGATGGCGGCGCGGTGCAGGGTCATCTTTTCGGAGGCGGTGTCGAAGGAGAGCTCTACCCAGCCATAATAAGCCTTGCCTTCCCTTTCGACCATCACCGGCAGGAATTTGTGTGATGCCGCTTTCCAGGGGCCCTCCCAATGAACGCTGCCTGACACCGGGGTAATCTTTTCGGCCAGCACAATGGCGGTGATCTCGTACCAGGTGTAGCCCGGGAACTGCACCTTCACCGCTTCGCCGGTGGAAAGCTGGGGCACTTCTTCCAACTCGTTCACCGGTTGGTAGATCCCTATACCGGTATGGGCATAAAACTGCAGGCGGTCCCTTTGGCCGAGGGCATCCCCCACCAGCAGGGTTTTGAAAAGAAGGTCGTTGGTGCCGTTGCCGTCCAGGTCCACTCTCTTGAAGGTGCCGGGCTTTACTTCAAAGTTCTGCAGGTCGGTGTACTGCATGCGGGGGTGATTGTCTACCGGCGGCTCTTCGCCCACCGGGGACTTCTCGCACGAGCTAAGGAGGAAGAGGCCAAGGGCCAGTGTAAGCAATTTGTTCATGGTTTAGGTTTTATGGTTACTGAATGGTGATATCACTTTGGACGCAAAGGTGAACCGGCGCTTTATACCTTTCGACTCCCAGTGTATGAACTGCGAAAACAGTGACACGGATTGCGTCCTTTTACTACTTATACCCCCCCAGGGCGGCAAAAGCGTTGGGTACTGACGCCCTGCTTAACAAAAGCTTAGCAATTGCCTGGCGGTGTGCACAATGACCACTACTCTCATTTTTACTGATGACGGTCATCGTCCTGGGTGGGGCAAAAACGTACCTTAAAGGACAATCTTGGATCATGAAAAAGATAATAGTCCCTACCGATTTTTCCGCTTATGCCAATAAGGCCCTGGCCTATGCGGTGGAGTTGGCCCGCAAGCTGCATGCTCGCGTGGCCCTGGTACATGCCTGCGACCTGCTGGATGAGGAATTCTCAGGGCACAAGGCCCTTATCCAGGATTACAACCGCGAGCGGGTAGAGGAGCTGAAAGGAAAACTGGAAGGCATGAAGGAGCTCATACAGAAGAGTGAAGGGTTTACCGTGGACACCCGGCTGTACGAAGGGCCCATTGTGACCAGCATCCTACAGGCGGCGGGCGACTATGGCGCCGACGCCATCGTGATGGGCACCCTGGGACAGAGCGGGCTGCGCCGTAAGCTGCTGGGCAGCAAGGCCACCGGAGTGATCAATAAGAGCACGATCCCGGTGATGACCGTGCCGCACGACTATGCCCTCAGGGAGTTGAAGAATCTATTCATTGCCGTAGAAGACCTGAAGGACCCGGAGCTGCTGCAGCCGGTGTACGACCTGGCGCAGGCCTTTGGGGCCAGGGTGCACGCCGTGGTGTTTACTGAGCAGGATGCCGAGGCGGTGGAGGTGTTGACCCATACGCGCAGCACCCACCTTATCGAGCAGAGGCTGAAGCGCACCTTTCCCACTATTCACAGCGATGCGATGCATATCACGGGCGACAACCTCGTGGACGCCCTGCTACGCCTGACGGCGGAGAAAGACATCGACCTGCTGGTGATGATCACCCACAAGCGTGGGCCACTGGAAGGGCTGTTCAACAGCAGCCTGACGCAGAAGCTGTCGTACCGCTCCACGGTGCCGTTGCTGGCGCTGCACGAATTATGAGTGATGAATGATGAGTGATGAGTCAGGACGTGAGACGGGAAGTCCAAAGTTTTTAGTCCATGGTCTATTGTAGTGCACTACAGCGGGAAGAGGTTTACAAGAAAAGATGATTGATTATTGGATGATTCCTTATTTAACAGCTGGATTCACTCATTACTGATCACTCATCACTCATTGCCTTTGCGTACAGCTTTCTTCCGTCTCACGTCTCACCTCTCACTTTCCTAAAATGGTCGTATCTTTTAGGTAATGGATTACAGCTTTATCCCTGCCATAGCCATGGGCATCGCACTGAGCGCCACTGCGGGCTTCCGGGTGTTTGTGCCCCTGCTGGCCGGCGCCCTGGCCGCAAAGTTTGACCTCATCAATACACCTGCCGATATGGAGTGGCTGGGGTCGTGGACGGCCATCATTGTCTTTGCCACGGCGGCCATTGCCGAGATCGGGGCGTACTACATCCCATTCATCGACAATGTGCTTGATACCATCGCGGCACCGCTGTCGGTGGCCGCAGGCACGGTGCTGGCTTCCTCCATCCTCCCCATCGGCGACCAGGAGCCGTGGGTGCGCTGGGGCGTGGCACTGCTGGCGGGCGGATCGGCGGCGGGCACCATACAGATGGGCACAGGGCTGCTGCGCCTCTTTAGCAGCAAGGCCACCGTGGGCACGGGCAATGCCGTAGTGTCGACAGGCGAGAATGCGGCGGCAGTGGGCGGATCGATCCTTAGCTTTGTGATCCCCGTGGTGATGGCGGTGCTGCTAATAGGACTGATTGTATGGATCGTGGTGAAGGTGGCAGGCCGCGTGGGACGACTGGGACGAACGAAGCGTATTTCCGAAAAGCCGCGCAGCGAATGGCGAACCTGAAGGAAGCTTTGTTTTTTATTAACAATTCGGCGTACAGCATTTGCTTACTGCTAAGCTTAAAAATAAACCATAACCATGCAGGACAAAGATTTACTGGGCACCTGGATCTGCTACAAGATTAGAATGGGCAGCAAAGAACAACTGAAGGAAAAGAACGACACCTCACAATGGACCTTCCGCGACGACAACACTTTGGCTTATGAGTTCATCACCAACGGCGAGAAAAAGACCGACCCCATGACCCGCCGCTGGAAGATCAACTACCGCGAAGATGGGCCGGTGATCCTGATCAACGAAGTGGAGACCTATAAGGTCATCTCGCTGGAGAATGACGTGCTGATCCTCGAAAGCATCAAGGGCGAAGGCATGCGGAGCTACTACGCCAACGTGGCGAAGTACGATTTGGGAGTGGATGTGCTGCCGTAGGCGATTGGAGGTTCGAGGTTGGATGTTGGATATTAGGGAGAGATAGATCGCTGAAGCGATCTTTTGTTTTGAACCACAAAGGCAACAAGGCACGAAGGAACACGAAGGAATGTGCAGATGTGCAAATATGCAATGTGCAAATGAGAAAACCCACTCTGTCGTGCTATCCCCGGTCAGTAATTCACTTCCTTTGCCATGCTGCAAGCCCGGCTAACTGCGTATATTAGCATTTAGCTGAATTAATTGCCTTGCATGCCGGAGAGTCACTATAAAGCCATCATTGATGATTACTTAAAAAGCCACCTTTCTGTAG
>DASWYM010000515.1:0-5176 GCA_036404975.1 Chitinophagaceae bacterium | reverse complement strand
TTCAAGAGCCGCGACGAGCTGAAGAAGGTGCCGATGATGGGGCCCAAGTCCTTTGAGCAGTGTGCGGGCTTCCTCCGCATACCCGGTGCCGCCAACCCGCTCGACAACTCCTCGGTACACCCCGAGAGCTACAAGGTGGTGGAGCAGATGGCAAAGGACGTGCAGGCTACTTTAGAGGACCTGATTAAAAAAGCTGAACTGCGCAAGCAAATCAACAAGCGCCAGTACATTTCCGAGACCATCGGTGAGTTCACCATAGAGGACATCCTGAAGGAACTGGAGAAGCCGGGCCGCGACCCGCGCGCACCCATCGAGGAGTTTCAGTTTGATGACACTATCAAAAGCATCGGGGATGTAAAGGTGGGCATGACCGTTCCGGGCGTTGTGACCAACATCACCAACTTCGGTGCCTTTGTGGACATTGGTGTGAAGCAAGACGGATTGGTGCATGTGTCGCAGTTAAGCAACCGCTATATCACGGATCCCAACGAAGTGGTGAAGCTGCAGCAGAAGGTGATGGTCACCGTGACGGAAGTGGATGTGGCCCGCAAGCGCATTGCCCTGACGATGAAGACACAAGGACCAAGGGACAAAGAACAAGGGACTAGGGATAAGGGAGAAGGGACAAGGGAGAAGGGCCAGGGAGGAAAGTCGTTCCAGAAGAAACAAGAGCCGCTGAATCCTTTCCAGTCGAAGCTGATGGAGTTGAAGAAGAAGTTCAATGATTAAGGGTGAATGGTGAGTGGTGAATGGTGAGTGCGGGCGAGAAACGTCAATCGTGAATCGTGAATGAGACCAGTTATAGCAGGAATTGCCTTTGTTTGAAAAGAGTTGATGAAAGGAGAAATAACAAGAAAACCCTCGGTTGCCGAGGGTTTTCTTATGGTAATAAACCAATAAGTTATGGAAGGCGTCTCCGTTAAGCCAGTACAGCTTTGCGGACCTTGATCAGTTTTACAAGGAGCTCTTCGAGCAGGTCGAGGCGGAGCATGTTGGCGCCGTCGCTCTTGGCAGAGGAAGGATCGGGGTGGGTTTCGATAAAGAGGCCATCCGCACCCGAGGCAATGGCTGCCTTAGCGATGGTGCCGATCAACTGGGGGTTGCCGCCGGTGATCCCGCCGGGCTGGTTAGGCTGTTGCAGGCTGTGGGTACAATCCATAATGACGGGTACGCCGTTTTGCTGCATCAGCGGAATGTTGCGGTAGTCCACAACCAGGTCCTGGTAGCCAAAGGTGGTGCCGCGTTCAGTGAGCATCACCTTTTCGTTGCCGGTGGCTTTCACCTTATCTACGGCAAAGCGCATGGCCTCGCCGCTGACGAACTGGCCTTTCTTGATGTTCACGATGCGGCCCGTGCGCCCGGCTGCTTCCAGCAACTCGGTCTGGCGGCAGAGGAAGGCCGGGATTTGGAGTATATCTACAAATTGGGCTGCCAGCTCGGCTTCCCTTTCGGAGTGAATATCGGTGGTGGTGGCCAGTCCGTACTGCTGGGCGGCTTTCCGAATGATGCCCAGGCCTACTTCGTCGCCCAGCCCGGTAAAGGAGGAGGCGCTGGTGCGGTTGGCTTTTTTATACGAGGATTTGAACACCAGCGGCACCCGGTGGCGCTTACAGATTTCAGATACCTGCTGTGCTACGGAGAGCACCAGTTCTTCGCTTTCCACTACACAGGGACCGGCGATCAGGAAGAAGTTATCCTTATCGTAATCCTGGCCGGCAAATAGCTGTTCTAAGAAGTTTACCATGCCCCAAAGGTAAGCCACTAAAGTTGATGACGGATAGCTGATAGTAACGGGTGAGTGGTTACATTTGCGCATTATTTTTTGCTGTATGACCAAAGAAAAGATCCTTGTTATCGGAGCCTCGGGACAAATCGGCGTGGAGCTGACGCTGGCCCTGCGTAAAATGTATGGTGCCTCAAATGTAATCGCCTCCGATCTCCGGGAAGAAAACCCCCTGCTGCACGGCACAGGACCCTATGTGAGCCTCGATGTGATGAACAAGGAAATGCTGCACGTGCAGGTTATTCGCCAGAACGTAACGCAGATCTACCTGCTGGCGGCCATCCTGTCGGCCACCGGGGAGAAGAACCCCGGCCTGGCGTGGCACCTGAACATGCAGGGCCTGCTCAACGTGCTGGACATTGCCCGCGAAGAAAAACTGCATAAAGTGTACTGGCCCTCCTCCATTGCCGTATTTGGTCCCACTTCGCCGAGGCAGAACTGCCCGCAGCAGACCGTCATCGAGCCTATCACCGTATACGGCATCTCGAAATATGCCGGGGAGTTCTGGTGCAACTATTACTTCCACAAGTATGGCGTGGATGTGCGCTCGCTGCGCTATCCCGGCCTGATCTCATATAAGTCGGCACCCGGCGGCGGTACCACCGATTACGCGGTGGAGATCTTCCACGAGGCCCTGGAAGACAAGCATTATACTTCGTTCCTCGAAAAGGATACCTACCTGCCAATGATGTATATGCCCGATGCTATCCGTGCAACTATAGAGTTAATGGAAGCCCCAAAGGAGAACATTAAAACCCGCACCTCCTATAACCTGTCGTCGATGAGTTTTTCGCCTGAAGAAATAGGAGCGGAGATCAAAAAGCATATCCCTGAGTTTACCATCGACTACAAGCCTGATTACCGACAGGCTATAGCCAACAGCTGGCCGCAGAGCATCGACGACAGTGTAGCGCGCTCGGATTGGGGCTGGAAGCATGAGTATGACCTGTCGCAGATGACCCGCGATATGCTGGAGAACCTGAAGGAGGAACGGGAGAACGCTTAGCGGGTGAGTGATGAGTGGTGAGTGTGGCGTCACCCGGTACTAATTATACTTTACAGGACAAAGCCCCCGGAAAATCTTTTACCGGGGGCTTTTCTTTTACGTTTGCTTGCTCCCTGTTAGCCGGCGATGGAGGTGCCGATGAGCGTACCGATGCCGTAGGTGACGGCAGCGGCGGCGAGGCCAAAGAGAATCTGGCGGAAGCCGGAGTACCAGATACTGCGGCCGGTGAACAGGGTGATGGCCGCTCCTATAACAAACAGGCCCACAACGCTAAAGGCCAGGCTCAGTAAGATAGCGGTCTGCCCGCTCCAGAAGATAAAGGCCAGTACCGGGATGATGGCACCGATGGCAAACAGGAGGAAGGAAGCAATGGCTGCTTCCCAGGCCGAGCCGCCCAGTTCCTCTGGATCGATGCCCAGTTCTTCCTGCACCAGGGTTTGCAGGGCCATGTCTTTGTCCTCCATAATCTTTTCCGCAAGGTTGTCAGCTTCCGCTGCACTGATCCCTTTTGCCTGGTAGAGCAGGGAGAGCTCTTTTTGTTCCTGCTCGGGGGAGGCTTCCAACTCTTCGGCCTCCAGAGCTATCTGTCGCTGGTAGAGCTCGCGGGAACTTTGCACCGACAGCCATTCGCCCAGGGACATGGATATGGCGCCGGCCATGAGGCCAGCCAGGCCGGTGATGAGGATAGTGGTATTGGCTGCCGCCGCACCCGCTACACCCATAACGAGGCTCATATTGGATACGAGGCCATCGTTAGCGCCCAGTACTGCTGCCCGTAGGGCATTGCCGCCTACTGTTTTATGGCGGCCTTCGATACGCGACAGCCAACTGCCGCTGACCTCGGTCTGCTTGTTCTCGCGCAGGGCTTCTATGATTCGCAGGTGATTGTGCTCAAAGCCGGAAAGAGACTCGCCTTGCAGGGTCTTGGTGCGGATGGTGGACCCGGCCAGGGTACGTTCGGTGTTGGCCAGCCCGGCTACGATAAAGTCGTAGCCAAAGACCTTTGCCAGCTTCAGCTGCCAGCGCGCCCTTGTGCTTGGCCCCGGAGCGGTAAAGCCGGGCTTCTTTACCTTGATCTTTTCGAGCATGGCGGCCACGTGGGTTTCCTCGATGGCGCCGAGCTCGTAAAACACGTGGGCTGTGTTGGGGTCTTTCTGGCGGGCGGCTAACTGCTTGTAGAGAAAAGCTGTATCCACTTCTTCCTGCAGTTGTTCCTGCATCTTCGAAAATGCCGACATATTAATGGCTTTAGTCGTTATCGGTTTCTGTCTCTTCAACAGCCGGCTGTGCGGTTGCCGCTGCGCCGGAACGGATCTCGGTGTGGCGGATGAGGCCCCCGGTGTAAGCGGTGTAGGCACCTACGCCAAAGGAGGCCAGGGCAACCACTAGCGAGACCATGGCGATTGACTTAATCTTATCGTAGTGGTTCTTAGACCGGAAAAGGCCAAATAGGGAAATGAGTCCTAAAAGGATCAGGCCGATCAGGGTAAACTTCCCAATGTCCTCGTGGGTTTCCACCAACTCGTGGGTTACGCCGGGCAGGTTCTCTACAGCATGTTCGGCACCTTCTCCGGAGAAATAGGCTACCAGGCCCAGCACTGCCGACAGCAAAAAGATCAGGTAAGCGGCTGCCAAAGTGGGAGGGCTTTTGCGGGACATCCCGATGATGAGTACTAAAGCACCGAAGAATGCACCAATGACCGGAACGTGGTTGGTGAGCAGGTGAAGGTGTACTGGTTCCATACTTTTTCTTTTAAATGTAACGAGATTAACCCAGTAATACAATGACCTGCACCCGTTTTGGATAACAGTTAAAGCACGTGAATGGGATCTTACAAATGAAGGACGTCCTGCATGGTAAAGACGCCTTTCCGGCCGGCAATAAATTCGGCTGCCAGCACGGCTCCCAAGGCGAAGCCCTTGCGGCTGTGAGCCGTGTGGATGATCTCGATATCGTCCACCTCAGAAGTGTATTTAACGTGGTGGGTACCCGGGGCAGGGTCCACCCTTTCGGAGATGATAGTCAGCTTTTCGGGATGATAGCTTTCGTGGTTCACCCAGCTTTGCTTGCGCGGCACGGCCGCGATCACCTGCTCAGCCAGGGTAACGGCCGTTCCGCTGGGGGAGTCCAGCTTTTGGGTGTGGTGGATCTCTTTAAGCGTCACATCGTAATCTGGCTGCGATGCCATCAGGCGGGCCAGCAGCTTGTTGACTTCGAAAAAGATGTTGACACCGATGCTGAAGTTGGAGGCATGCAGGAAGGAACCGCCCTTCTGTTGGCAATGGCCTTTTGCGGCAGGCAGCCGGTCGTTCCATCCTGTAGAACCGCTGACTACCGGCACGCCGAAGTCGATGCATTGGATGACGTTGTCGTAGGCACTTTCTGG
>DASWYM010000514.1:0-8931 GCA_036404975.1 Chitinophagaceae bacterium | reverse complement strand
GATCCGGGAAGGCAGTGCGGCTAAGAACTTCGAAGCCCTCATCGACCTGCTGCACGACTATCCCGACCGCATCATGTTCTGCAGCGACGACAAGCATCCTGACAGCCTGATGGAAGGCCACATCAACCAGCTCTGCGCCCGCGCGGTAGCCAAAGGCGTTGACCTGTTCCATGTGCTACAGGCGGCCTGCGTGAACCCGGTACTGCACTACGGCCTCGGGGTGGGACTCCTGAGAGAAGGCGATGCTGCCGACTTTATCCTGGTGGAAGACCTGGAATCCTTCCAGGTTACCCAAACCTATATCAACGGGGCGCTGGTAGCCAATAAAGGTGAATCCCTGATTAATCCCCAGCGCACAGGAACAGAGGAGCCGATCAATAACTTCAACTGCTCACCCAAGCGGCCGGAGGACTTTCTGGTTCCCCATGCTGGGGAGGAATCCTATCCTGTGATAGAAGCACTGGATGGGCAGCTGATTACCAATAAGCTTTTGCTGCAACCAAAGACCTCGGAGGGTTATATAGTTAGCGATCCGGAAAACGATGTCCTTAAGATCACTGTAGTAAACCGCTACCACGATGCCCCGGTAGCTACCTCCTTTATCAAGAACATCGGGCTGAAGAGCGGTGCCATCGCCTCCTCGGTAGCGCATGACTCGCACAACATTGTTGCCGTGGGTGTGGATGACGAGAGCATAGCCCGGGCTATTAACTTAATCATTAGTAATAAAGGCGGGGTTAGTTGCGTTAGTGAGAGCGAAGAGCGAATAGTACCCCTGCCGGTAGCCGGGCTGATGAACAACAGCGACGGCTATTGGGTGGCCGAACAGTATACCGCTATAGACAGGGCAGCCAAAAGCCAGGGCTCTACCCTTTCCGCCCCGTTTATGACGCTATCCTTTATGGCCCTGCTGGTTATCCCGCATTTGAAGCTGAGCGACAAGGGTTTATTTGACGGAAGTACCTTTTCTTTCGTATAAATCCGGAGCTAAAAAAGCGTAGATATACTATTGCACATATAGTAGGTTACCGCTATTTTCGCCTTCCTTTTAAAGTCTGAATCCCATGCGAAAAGCCAACACACCTGCTATTCTACCCTGCATAGCGCGCGGAAAAGTCCTCCCGGCTTTCCTGTTTTCCTTACTGGTACTTTCTGGCACAGCAAAGGGACAATGCATTTCCACCGGCAACCATCCCGGCACCCAGTTCACTACCGAAAAGAATCCTAATAACGGCCTGGCCTTCAGTTCTCTTGCCAATGCCTCCCATGCCGACATCAGCTATGCTTCCGCCCAGCCTTTGGTGGCTTTAGAGGGAGAAGAGCGCACCCAATACCTGAAAGCCACCGGTTTTAACTTCTCCGTTCCTTCCAATGCAATCATCTGTGGTGTTACGGTTCTCATCCGCAAACGCGCCAGTGGTGTATCCTCGGCTACCACCATCAGCGACGAGGACATCAAGCTGGTAAAAGATGGCAATCTTACCGGTCTTAATAAAAGGTCTGAAACCAGCTGGGCGCCGGAGTTTGTTACCGAAAGCTATAGCGGTGACGCAGCCTATTGGGGCACCACCCTCACCCCGGCCGATGTAAACGACCCGCGCTTCGGAGTAGCCCTCTCGGCCCGGCTCTTCAGTACGGTAGCTGCCTTCCCAAGAGTTGAGATTGACCAGGTAAGCATTGTAGTACAGTACCAGACCCCGTCCACCACTTTGCCGAACGTTGAGAGCCTGGCAGTTTCCTTGCAAAAGAACATAGTCAGCTGCGAGTGGACCATGACTGAAGAAGAAGCAGGCAGCCACATTATACTGCAACACTCGACCGATAACCGGCAGTGGAAAGACCTGGCCGCGTATTCGGTTACCGCCAATGCCCGACAGACTAAATACCGGCAGGTGAACAGGCTGGAAGAGAAAGGCACCTATTACTACCGGGTGAAGATCATCTCCAAAGAGTCGGCTACCTCCTATTCCAAAACCACCCGTATACAGTACAACAGCAGCGGCGAATTAAAGGTGTATCCTACCGTTGCCCGGTCTATGATCTATGTAGAGAATGCTGAGCCTACGGATAAAATACAGGTCTATAACTTCAGCAACCAGCAGATGCCCATCAGCACCGTACAGGTGAAGGACGGTCTTACCGCGGTGCGCATCAGCGACCTGCCCAAAGGAAGATACCTGTTAAAAGCAGGAAGAACCACCAGGCAATTCATCAAAGACTAACGCTCTCACCCTACATAAAAAAAGCAGTGCCCAGGCACTGCTTTTTTGTTTCTAAACGTTGAAGGATTAGTTATGCCCGCAGGTACAGGTTTCCTGCTGCTCCTGCATAATACCAAACCACGAGAAGGCATCGATATTTCTCCCGGTCTCCCAGTAGAACTTGCCCCTAGGGGTGTTGTAATTACCTGTTTCATTCATGCTGTCGGCGTCGTACAGACGGCCGTTGATCATGGTATAGCGGATGCTTTCCGTATTGCGGATGTTCTCCAGCGGGTTCTTGTCCAGCACCAGCAGGTCGGCCAGCTTGCCGGCTTCCAGCGAGCCGATCCACTCATCAAAGCCCAGCGACTGGGCAGGATTGATGGTCGCCGTCTTCAGTGCTTCGTGGTTAGTCATCCCACCTTGCTGCATCATCCAGATCTCCCAATGGGCGCCAATGCCCTGTATCTGTCCGTGGGCACCCATGTTCACCTTCACACCCGCATCGGTCAGCTTCTTCAGGTGCTGCGATACGAGGATGTGTCCGTTCTTATACTCCTCTTCGGGCAGCATCGTGCGGTGGCGTCCGCGGGTATCGAGCACGGCTCTGGGCGTAAAGCGTCCCAGGCGCTCGTTCTCCCACACGTTGGTGTGCTGGTACCAGTAGTATTCACCACTCACCGCACCATACGATACGATCAGCGTTGGCGTATACGCTGTACCGGCAGCCTTCCACAATTGTATGACATCATCATGCAGGGTCGCGATCGGCAGGTTGTGCTCGATGGTGGTATGCCCGTCCATGATCTGGCTCAGGTTGTGGTAGAAGAACGAGCCTCCTTCGGGCACTACTTCCATGCCCAGTTCGCGGGCGGCCTGTATGATCTGCTGGCGCTGCTCACGGCGCGGCTGGTTGTAACTCTTTACCGAGAACGCTCCAAACGACTTAGAGCGGCGCAGTGCGCTGCGGGCATCATCCAGGCTATTGACGACTGCCTTGAAGTCACCATCGGCTCCATACAGGATCGTACCGGTGGAGAACACCCTAGGCCCCACCATGCGGCCGGCTTTCACCAGCTCGCTCTGGGCAAACACCATTTCGCTGTTGGCAGAAGGATCGTGCATGGTCGTTACGCCATAGGCCAGGTTGGTATAGTAAGGCCAATGCTTCTGCGGGGTGATACCCGAGCGGAAGTGGTTGCCGTGCGCGTGTGCATCGATAAAGCCCGGCAGGATGGTCTTGCCGCTGGCGTCGATCACTTTGGCACCGGCCGGCACAGCTACTTCACCAGCCTTACCCACGGCCTTAATGGTATTTCCATCTACAACGATAGTTCCGTTCTCAATCACCTCGTTATCCTTCATGGTAACTATGCGCGCATTGGTAAAGGCCACCACGCCCTGCGGCTTATCACTCTTCACCTGGAGGCCAATGGCAATGCCCGTCTCCGGAGCCTTGAACAGGGAGTCGGCTTTGCCCGCCACAAATTCGAAGCGGTCTTCCAGCTTTATGGTATAGTACTGGTCGCCCATGGTGTAGTGCAACTGCTCTCCATTGCCGCTCCAATGCAGGTTGCCGCCCGCATCACGCGACACTTTCTTTACCGGGTAGTCGCCATTGGTGCCACCAATCTCCACGGTCTTACCCGTGATGGGGAAGGTGGCGATGTACACGTTGTGCAGGTCCACAAAGGCGATCCACTGCTCGTCGGGCGAAACCGTGAACTGGCTGCCGTAGGTGCTCTTCAGGTGGATCTTTTCATCGGTCCCATCCAGGAGGCTGCTCGCATAGGTGCGATTCATACCCCCACCCTGTTGGTAGTAAATGCGATCACCCTTTTTATTAAAGCGGGGAAAATCACCCCGGTCGGTCACAAAAGAAGCAGCACCTCCATTGACAGAGATGGTATAGATACCCGGCTTGGCCGTAAAGGCATGACCCAGCACATCGGAGCTGCCTTCCTTGCGGAACACGATCGACTTGCCATCATAGGAGAATGAAGGCAGGCGGTAAATGGCTTTCTCGCTGGTGATCTTTACCGGCTTAGCATTGCCCTGCAGGGCCACCTTATACAGTGCGCCTCCGTCGGTATCGCTCCAGGTAGTGTACACCAGGGTCTTTCCGTCTTTAGAGAACGAAGGCTCAAACTCGAAGTCCTTACCCGTGGTAATGCGCTCGGGTTTTCCGTTGGGCAGCTCTTTTTTCCAGAGGTAACCCACGGCATTAAACACGAGCCACTTTCCATCCGGTGAAGTGGAAGCGTGGCGGATCACGTTGGCCGTGAAGTTCCCGGGGTTGATATTTTGCTTGAAGCGTACGGCATCGGCTATACGCTGCTTTACCTGCGCAGTAAAGGGAATCTCCACCGCACTGTTGCCCTTGCTCACATCGATCTTGTTGATCTTGCCGTTGCTCCAGATCACAATGCTCTTGTCATCGGGCGTCCAGTCAAAGCCCGTGAAGGAGCCAAAGATGGTCCAGGCTTCCTGCTGGTCCTTCGAGAGGTTATCATACACAGGCCACTCCTCGCCGGTCTGCAGGTTGCGCAGGAAAAGCACCGATTTAGTGCGCACCCGGCGGATAAAGGCAAGCGACTTTCCATCGTTGGAAAGCTGTGGGCGCACCGCACCCCCGGGACCGCCGGTCACGGTTTCAATCGTTCCCTTCTCGCGGTCGAAGCGGCGGATGGCGAAGATCTGGTTGTTGGGGTCCTTGTTGTACTGGAAGAAGCCCCCGGGATAGAGGTCCTCGCTGTAGTACACATAACGGCCGTCGGGCGACACTATCGGCTCGTTCACGTCCTGCTGGTCGTTCTTGCGGGTAGTGAGCTGCAGCCCGTTGCCGCCGCTGATATGGTACATCCAGATCTCGCCAGCGCCCAGCGAACGGCCCGATGTAAAGTGCTTGCGCGCTACGATGTACTGGCCGTCGGGCGTCCACGCAGCGTTGTTCAGCAGGCGGAAGGATTCTTTAGTGATTTGTTTGGCGTTGCTTCCGTTACGATCCATCACCCAGATGTTATCACCGCCACCGGCATCCGAGGTAAAGAGTACCCGCTTGCCATCGGGACTAAAGCGCGGCTGCACTTCCATAGCCAGGCCCTGGCGCAGCACTTTGGCCGTCCCCCCATTGATGGGAAGGCTGTAAATGTCACCCAGAAGGTCAAAGACGATCTCCTTGCCGTCGGGCGAAACGTCCACGTTCATCCAGGTTCCTTCGTTTACTGTAAAGGACACTTCTTTGTGCGGTCCTTCGGGATTGTTTACATCCCACTTCTTTTTCTCCTGTGCGGATGCCACAAAAGTTATAGTCGCAGCTCCTGCTGCCACCAACAGTCGTTTCATGTTCATGTATGTAATGGATTTGGTCCGTTAGAAGCCGAAAGATACCAAAACACCGCTTTGGATGGCTTAGGCCGCCCCTGAATTAACATTTTTGGCCTGCCAGAACCCCTTTCCGCTCCTTACTACAAAGTTCCTCCTCGCTGTCCGCATTAAGAAGTACCCCGGGTCTTCAAGGGTCTACATTTCCTAAATCTTCCGCTTTAGGGGCTTCATGGATCTATATGGGTCCGGGAATGAGTGATGACCAACAAGTGGGGAGTAGAGCCCCACCAATGTCCCATCCCCTGTTCCTGCCTGATTTCAGCTACCCTGGTGCCACTCTACGCCTTATTTGTTCCTTATCTGTTCCTTATCCATGCCGTATCTGAACCGTCCCTTATAGAGGCGGTTCAGATACGGTTCAAGAGCGGTTCAGGAGCGGTTCAACAGCGGTTCAGCGTGCCCTCACCTCCTAATCACTACTTCCTGGTCTCTAATCCCTCTCTTCTCCATTTACCGGTAAAAACCCGCAGCTTACCGAAAAAGCTTCCCTGTTTGGAGGTTAATCCTTGCCCTCGCCCATAACGCGCTATAGCTTTGTTCAGAAATCAATCAACCATGAACCAACTGGAAGAAAAAATTGAAAAACGTTACGAACACCGGGGACACGAAATGCACCGCCGCCCCCACTCTGCCAACGGCCGAGTATGGACGGGCGTATTCCTGCTGCTTATCGGCGTGGCCGCCTTGCTAAAAAGCTACCTGGTGCCTGGGTTGCCAGAATGGCTGTTCACCTGGCAGATGCTCCTCATTGTACTGGGCCTGTTCATTGGCCTGCGGCACAACTTCCGCGGCGGCCCCTGGTTTGTGCTGATGCTGGTCGGCACGGTGTTCCTGCTCAACGAGTACTATCCCAACCTTGTCGACGACCGAATAATATGGCCCCTGGCCCTCATTGCATTGGGTGCCTTCCTGATCCTTAAGCCTCGCCACCGCGAACGGCTCTGGCAGGAGCAAAAAGAACCTGCGAACGATGACCTGGTAGCTGCCCAAGCCGAAGCCTACCCGGTATCGGGTGACGACTTCCTGGACTCCACCTCGGTTTTTGGCGGAACGAAAAAGACCATTCTTTCCAAAGACTTTAAAGGCGGCGACATTACCAATATTATGGGAGGCGCCGAGATTAACTTCACCCAGTCGGATATACAGGGCCGCGTGGTGCTGGATGTCACCCAGATCTTTGGCGGCACCAAGATCGTAGTACCCCCGCACTGGGTGGTCAAGCCCGAAATGGCCGCGATCTTTGGGGGCATTGACGACAAGCGCACCATCCAGAGTGCCGTCATCGACCACAACAAGGTACTGGTCCTGAAAGGCACTTCCATCTTTGTTGGTATCGAGATCAGGTCCTTTTAACATCCTTCCTGAAACGAAAAAACCAACACATGAACTGGTACCTGACCAAACTGGTGTACCGCATCATTTGCGGACGGGGAACGCACACACCCCAGTTTGAAGAACAACTCCGGCTGGTGGAAGCTCCTTCGAAAGAGGAGGCCCTGCGCAAGGCCCAAGCCATAGGCCGCAGTGAGGCCCTGCAGTTTTACAACGACAAGCAGGAACTGGTACAGTGGAAATTCATCAATGTGAGCGAACTGTACCAGCTCAACGAAATTGTGGATGGCACCGAGATCTATTCGCGCATCGAGGAGCGCCACGAGGCCGAAGCATTTGAAGACATGGTGCATAACCGCGCCACCTATCTTCAGGATGAAGTAAATACACCACATTTGCAACACAAATAACTGCTTTGGACAATTCACCACTTGCTGTACGCCGCTTTCGCTGGATGTTTTACATCGGCTGGCTGATCTGGGCCACCATCCACGTCTTTGTGCTGCGGGGTTTTGAGTTGCCGTGGATGACCGCCATTGCCGATAGTGCCGTGTACAACGGCCTGCTGCTGGGAGCCTCCCTGCTGCTGATCAACATCCTGCGGTTCTATGTACCCCAGAAGGACCGCTATTTCATGCTGCTGGGCTGGGTAGTGGTGTTGTCCACCGTCTGGCTATTTTACGGAAAGCTGGCGCTCTCCCTGATGTTCCGCGATCCCGCTTACCATTACCTGATGAACCATTCGCTGGCCATTCGTTTTAGCTACGGCTTTTTGATCACGTCCACGGTTGTGCTGATGAGCGTGATCTGGTACAACTGGCAGGAACAGAAAGCCCTGGAAGAACGTCGCCTGGAAGCAGAGCGCATGGCCCGCGAAGCCGAGCTTTTCAAGCTGCGCCAGCAACTGCAGCCCCACTTCCTGTTCAACAGCCTCAACTCCATCAGTGCCCTAATAGGCCCGCAGGGAAAAGAAGCCCGCAGGATGGTGCTGCAGCTTTCGGACTTTTTGCGCGGCACCCTGAAAAAGGAAGAACACCAATGGAGCTCCCTGAAAGAAGAACTGCACTACCTGCAGCTCTACCTCGAAATCGAGAAAGTGCGTTTTGGCCACCGCCTCAATACAGCGTTCAAAATTGCGCCCGAAGCAGAGGACCTGCAACTGCCGGTGCTGCTGCTACAGCCGATCGTGGAGAACGCCATTAAATTTGGTCTATATGATACGCTGGACGATATTACCATTACGGTAGAAGCCGTTAAAGAAGAGGGCGCACTGCTGGTGCAGGTGCGCAATCCTTTTCACCCCGAGACCACGGCACCCAAGGGTACCGGCTTTGGCCTTTCTTCCATACAGCGCCGGCTGCACCTCCTGTTCGGACGTAATGACCTGCTGACCACTGAAGCCAGTAACACCACCTATAGCACCCGCCTGCGCATTCCTCAAGTACAAAACAGCCCCGCATGAAAGTAGTGATCATCGACGACGAACCCCTGGCCCGCAACCTGGTAAAAGAATACCTGGAACCCCACACCGACCTGGAAGTGGTGGAAGAGTGCGACAACGGCCTTCAGGGGCTCAAAGCCATCCAGCAGCACAAGCCCGACCTGATCTTCCTGGATGTGCAGATGCCCCGCATCAACGGCTTTGAGATGCTCGAGCTGGTGGAAGATCCCCCGGCCGTAATCTTCACCACAGCATTTGACGAGTACGCCATCAAGGCCTTTGATGCCCATGCCGTGGACTACCTGCTTAAGCCGTTCACACAGGACCGCTTTGATAAAGCCGTCAACCGCTGGCGTGAGTCGGCAACGGCAACCGCTGCGGGCACAGCCGCCTTGCTGGAATCGGCTGCGGCCTCTTCGCCCCTGCAAAGCAGCCGCATTGTGGTAAAAAACGGCAGCCATATCAAGATCATCCCGGTGCACGAGATAAACTATATAGAGTCAGCCGATGATTACGTGAAGGTGCATACGAAGGAGGGTTCCTTCCTGAAAAGCGGCACGATGAGCCACT
>DASWYM010000513.1:0-10220 GCA_036404975.1 Chitinophagaceae bacterium | reverse complement strand
CCGGATAAGGCCCTCTCCGGTACCCTCCTGCTTCACCATGCCATCGGTGTCGTACCGTACCCAATGACCGGCATTGAGCATTTCTTTGCTTTCGTAGACCGGGATGTTTTTCTCCACTACATACATATCACTGTGTTGCGGAAAAAGGTTTAATTGGCGGCGCAAGAAGGTAGTGTCCCACACCACCGTAGATTTCCCGGTCTTCAGATCTACGGAACTGATACCGAGGTTCACATCGACTACCGTGCTGGCATATACCGGGTGGGAGTAATCTGTTGCCGCAAACACCTGGAAGGTAACGGTCTTAGTGACCGGCTGTTCTGCTACGGGTGGCTTTACGGGTTCTTTTCCGCAAGCGGCCAGTAGAAAGGCTGTAAAACCTAAGGGTAAATAGGTTCTCATACAATTAGTTTGTAAGGCAAAGAAATTGCTGATAGCGTTAAAGAAAGATCAAATAAGGAAGAGCGGTCGTTAAGGATATTTGAACACTAATCAGTAGCTTACTTCTATGGGCGAAGCAGAAATCTATACCACCGGCAGCACGCTGACCATAAACTCCCATATCATTACCTATGGGAACAGGGCCGACGAAGCGCTGACCGAACAGCTGCGCGAAGAAATAGAAACGATGTGGAACGAGCCGCGAGGCACCGTGGAGTTGGAAGGAAGGACCTACTCCGTGCAGTTTCACATCACGGGCGAATGCCGTCCCGGCATTACCGAGCTGGAGGTGCTGCTGAATGTCGATCCGCGCAACAACTTCTTCCGTATCGAGGAGTACGCCCGCGGTAACATTTCGTTTGTGGATGGCCTGGGCTGCAACACGGGCTACTTCAAACTGGAGAACCTGTACAAAGGCTCCACCACCGCTGCCCACGAGTACGGCCACACCCTGGGACTCGACCATCCCCGGGTGCTCGACATCCGCGGCGAAGGCGTGCCGGGCATTATGTACCCGCGGGGCACCCTGGTGGACCCACCCTTCCAGTACGACCCCTCTAAGCCGGCCGGGCTGACCGGCGGCACCATGCATCCCATGCACCGACGGGTACGACCCAAAGACATTCAGCTGTTGCGGCTGCACCGCCTGGACTTCGCCGGCAATAAAGCGGTGGTGGGATCCTTCACCAATGTCTATCACTGGAACCACGCCGAAGGCGGAGGAGAAGACTTTATCATCCCACCGCTTATGGGATAAGACAAAGGCCCACGGAGTGGACCTTTGTTATTCTAATATAGTTCGTTGAAGATCACTTCTTGTGCACCAGGTTGTGCACGGCGGTACCGATGTTCGGGAACAGGAACCGGTAGCCGGCTTCTTCGGCTTTGCGACCGCTTACCGTAGCGCTTTTCAACACTTCGATGCTCATTTCTCCCAGCGCGACCTTCAAGGCTGCTTCCGGCACCTTGGTGGTGATGTAAAACTTACCCCGCTGCTTTGCGATGGTAGCTATCAGCTCGCGGTTGCTGACCGGTGCCGGGGCCACGGCATTATAAACCCCCTGCCAGCGCTCGTTCTGCAGGGCCATCATATACATACCCACCAGGTCGGCTATATGTATCCAACTCACCACCTGTTTACCGTTGCCCAGTACCGAGGCCACACCGAAGCGGAGGGGCTTCTCGAATTCCTTATAAGCGCCTCCTTCGGTACTCAGCACAATGCCGGTGCGCAGGATCACCAGCCGCTTGCCCAGTTCCACCATGCCGCTTATGCTGTCCTCCCACTGCCGGCAGGTGGCGCCTAAAAAGCCCCGGTCGGCAGGAGCGGATTCGGTAAAGGGACGTTGGTTGGGCACCTGTGGGTCGGAGCCGTACCAGCCAATGGCTGATGCACTCACTACCGTCTTTATACTATTAGGATATTCCTTTAGTGCCCTGACCAGCAGCGTCCCGCTTTTAGTACGGCTTTCCACGATCTCCCGCTTGCGGGCTTCGGTCCAGCGGCCCTCCGCCACGTTGGCACCTGCCAGGTGAACGAGGTGATCGGCTTGGGCGACCGCGTCCTTATCGATGCTCTGCCGCTCCACGTCCCAGTGGGCGTACTGTACACCGGATCGCTTGGCGGCAGTTGAACGCCCCCTGGTCAGTATCATAACATTATAGCCCCGGCTCACCAGCTCTTTGGTCAGCGCCCGTCCGATTAGTCCGGTCCCACCTGTGATCATTACTGTTTCCATAAACATCTATACCACCAAAGGTCAGAAAAGTTTGTACAACTGAATCGCTGAACCTGAAAGAATCACCTGTATTTCACTGGCTCGATCTTCCCGGGAAATGGGTAATTTACCTCAATGAAATGGTGTTCCCCCGTGCACATACTTTCCTTGATAACCCTTTTTTCTTTTAGTGTATCTACTGCCCATGCCCAACTCTCAATAACTAATGCTGTAGAAAAAGGCGTTCCCGAAAGGCTGGCCCAGCATCGCAGTAAAGTACTCAGCAGCGTGCAGTACAACATGTTGCTTTCCATTCCTGTCAGCAAGGCAGAAAAGATAAAGGGCGAAATCACCATTGCCTTTGACTTGAAAAAGGACGGCGTTCCCCTGCAACTGGACTTCAAGGAATCGCCCGAGCATATAAAAGCAGTGAAGGTGAATGGAAAAGAAGTGAAGACGGTACACAAGAACGAGCACCTGGTGATCGACCCTGCCCAGCTGGCAAACGGACCCAACAAGATACATATCGTCTTTACAGCAGGCGAATTATCGCTCAACCGCAACAACGACTTTCTTTATACCCTGCTGGTGCCGGATAGGGCCCGCACAGTGTTCCCCTGTTTTGACCAGCCCAGTATAAAGGCCCGCTACCAGCTCTCGCTTACGGTGCCTAAAGACTGGCTAGCCCTGGCCAATGCACGGCTGAAAGACTCCGTGGTAAGCGGCGTAGCCAAAACCTATCATTACGCTCCTTCCGACCTGTTCAGTACCTACCTGTTCTCGTTTGTGGCCGGCAGGTTCACCGTGGCCAGCAAGCAGGTAGAGGGCAAGCCTATGCACCTGTACTACCGCGAGACCGACAGCACGAAGATCCGCCTGAGCCGCGATACCATCTTTGGCCTGCACGGCCTCTCGCTGCGCTACCTCGAAGAGTATACGGGTATTCCCTATCCCTTCCAGAAGCTGGACTTTGCCGCCATCCCGGATTTCCAGTACGGCGGCATGGAACACGTAGGCGCTATTGACTACAAAGCCTCAACCCTGTTCCTCGACTCCGGTGCCACCCGCGACCAGGAAAATGCCCGCAGCAGCCTCATTGCCCATGAAACGGCGCACATGTGGTTTGGCGACCTGGTGACCATGCAATGGTTCAACGACGTGTGGATGAAAGAAGTGTTTGCCAACTTTATGGCCGACAAGATCACCCAAAGCCAGCAAGACAAGGGGAATTACGAGCTGAAGTTCCTGCTCACCCATTTTCCAAGGGCCTACTCCATTGACCGCACCGCCGGCGCCAACCCTATCCGCCAGGCGCTGCCCAACCTGCAGGAGGCCGGTAGCCTGTACGGACCCATTATCTACAACAAGGCTCCCGTGATGATGCGGCAACTGGAGCGGGTGATGGGTGCTGAAGCATTCCGTGACGGCCTGCGCGCCTACCTGAAGACCTATGCCTTCGGTAACGCCACCTGGCCGGACCTGATCCGGATTCTAGACGAGCGCACGCCCATTGACCTGCAGGCCTGGAACAAGGTGTGGGTGAACACGCCGGGCAGACCCGTGATCACGTATTCGTTGCAGCAAAAAGAAAACAAGATCACCCGGCTTACACTAACCCAGAAAGGAGAAAGGACCAAAGATTATCTGCTGCCACAGTTCTTCGAGCTCGCGCTGGTGTACCCCGACCGGGTGGAAGAAGTGACGGTGCACATACAAGGCACGCAGGCCGAGGTAGCAGAAGTGAAAGGGAAGCCCGCACCACTTTATATACTGTTCAACACCTCGGGCCAGGGCTATGGCCTTTTTCCCATGGACCCGAAGGCAACGGCAGTTCACCAGCTGCAAAGTCCCGTAATGAGGGCGTCTGCTTATATCAATGCATACGAGAACATGCTGAGCGGCAATGCAGCCACCCCTGCGCAACTGCTCACCACGCTGCTCAATACCGTGCAGGAGGGAAGGGAGCCGGATGAACTGATCTTAAACATGATCGCTTCGCACCTCAGTGATGTATACTGGCGCCTGCTGCCGGCAAGCAAACGAACCGCCATGGCCCCAGCGGTAGAACAGGCGCTGTGGAAAGCGATGCTGCAGGACTCCGTGGCCAATAGGAAGAAGGTACTGTTCCGCACCTACCAAAGTGTAGCCCTGAGTAAGAGTGCCCTCGACACCCTGCACCTTATCTGGGCAAAACAACAACCTCCCACCGGCGTACGGCTGTCGGAGGACGAGTACATTAGCCTTGCATTGAACCTTACGGTGAAAGGATACGGAGGGGATACCCTGCTTAGGGCACAGGAGGCCCGCATTACCAACCCCGACCGAAAGCAACGCCTGCTGTTCCTGATGCCCGCGGTATCGGGCAACCAGCAGGTGCGCGACTCTTTCTATGCGTCGCTGAAGGACCCGGTTATTCGAAAGAAGGAATCATGGGTGGCCGATGCACTGGGCTACCTGCATCACCCTCTCCGCACTGCCACCTCCGTTAAGTACCTGCCCCAGGCGTTGAACATGCTACAGGAAGTACAGCAGACCGGTGATATCTTCTTCCCGGCGGCCTGGCTGAACGCCAGCTTGGGCAACCACCAGTCCAAAGAAGCGGCGGCCATAGTGCGCAACTTCCTGCATCAGCATCCCGGTTACAATGCCCAGCTACGAATGAAAATCCTGCAGGCAGCCGATCCCCTGTTCCGGGCAGAGCGCCTGGCGAAATAACCGAAAGGGGAGTTACAGGAGATAATACGCTCCCTTCTAAGTATAGTGAATAAAGAGGCTGTTCACTCCAAAGGCAATCACTTACAAACGATCACCTTACTGCGCGCAATCGGTGCCGAAGTTCGTGCGGATATGGTTGGTAAGGCACTCGGCCCTCAGGTTGGAGAAGGGGTGGGTGCGGAAGAAATCCTCGAACTCGCTGTACTGGTTTTCCTGCCGGGCCATCTCCTTCCAGAACCCCACGGCCGTGCACACATCATAGCCCAGTTCGTTGGTCAGGTTGATGCCGTAATAATCAGCTTCCAATTCGTGGCGCTGGTTGAACGAAGCGGTCAGGACCCGCCCGATCTCAAACATGGTAGCGCCGGCCTCTTCGCCAAAGATCCTGTTGGATAATTCCATATCCTGTATGGTGGATTTAATATGTCCCACTTCGGAGTGGCCGATCTCGTGGCCGACTATAGCATAGAGCAGGGCTTCATCCCGGTCGGTCTTTTTCAGCATGGCGCGCGTCACGTAGATGCGGCCGCCAAACGTAAAGGCATTCACCGTGGTATCCTCCAGCGCATAGATAGCATAGCGGATCCTGGAAGGGTCTTCGCGGGCATCGAGCAAATGCTGCAGCACGGTATTGAGCCGCTTGTTCAGCGCCGCGTCTTTAATGAGCTTGAACTGGCCCTCATCCACCATTTGCTTGTGGAACATCAGTCCGTACTCGGTTTGCATGCTGTCGGTGATCTTGTCTTCCGACACCGCCAGGTCGCGGATCAGGTCACCGGCCTGCTCCAGCCTGCGGTTCATGGGCCGGCCGCCGAGTGCACTATCGAGGCAGGCGAACGAATAGGTAATCTTTTTCTTTGGCTTTTCGCCATTCAGGATCCGGTCTACGTCCTCGCAACTAAACAAGGTTATTCCCAGTACCAGTATAATAATAGCCCTTAACATAACTGGAAAACTACAAAAGCGGCGCCAAACAACCGCATACCCCAATAGCTTTTCCTCTCCTCCTGTTAACTTTTCGGTAACTATACCGACGGCTTTACAGTTTTAACAAGCCGTGTAGTGCAAAGCTCTGCAAACCTATTACTATGTCCTGCGTCCCTTTGCGACAGAATGCCTTGGTGGTTGAAATAAAAAAGATCGCTTTAGCGATCTCTATCGGTGCACACTAATTAAGTCCTGAGTAACTGGGCCTCCTTTTCTTACCGGCCCAAAAACGCCCGCCCTTCTTCCGAGATGCGCTCATAACTCCACGGGGGACTAAACGTCAGGTTCACCTGCACTTCGTAGCCGGGGTAAGCGCCTTCCACGGCGCCCTTCACATTATCCACGATCGATTCGCCCATAGGGCAGAACTGCGTCGTTAATGTCATGGTCAGGTAGATCTTCTTCGCCTCTTCGTCGAAATCGATCTGGTAGATAAGACCTAGCGACACTACGTCCAGCCCGATCTCCGGATCGTACACTTCTCCCAGTGCGGCCAGCGCCACGGTACATTTCAGGTTATTGTTCGAGATAACACTCATACATTACGGGGTTGATGAAATACAACAATGCCTACATTCCATACATAAAAGACTGCTGAGGCCAGCAGGGCTGCTGCGCCCGCCTTCAGCAGGTAATCGTTCAGCACAATCAGGCCCACTATAAATATACTAAAACCGGCAAGGTAACTAATGCCCATCCAGCGCACCAGGCGATCACTGAACAGGTCTTTCAGGGCAGGGCTCTTGCCACTGCCTGATTTGTGGTGATACACCTTGTTCCAGATGATAAAGGGCAGCGTCTTAAAGGTCATGCCCAGGATGATGGCGGTGATCCATCCAAAGAAGATACAGAACCCGTAGAGCAGCACCATGTTGGAGCGCGGTTCGCGGCTTACAAAAAGGATGACTACCAGCAGGCTCAGGATGGGCAGAGCCAGCAGCGCTACCGACAGCAGCGAGATCTTCATGGGGTCATCCACCTGCTTGCGGATACGCTCCCTGTAGGCCCGGGAGCAATAATGGACAAAGAGGCCCAGCCCTACGGCCACCAGCACAAAAGGCGTATAGGAAGAAGCTCCCGCCCCGGGTTGGCTCTTTAAGGTAATGAAACCAAGCAGGCCGGTATTGAGGAGTGCGAAGATGGTCCACAGCCTTCCTTTGTTGACATACTTCGACACCAGGAACATGGGGATCAGCCGCGAGCCCACACCCACCACCAGCAGCAGGAACCACCCGGCCAGTCCCATGTGGGCGTGTATGGACAGGTAGGCCAGCGAGTCTTTGGATAGAAAGGAATAGCTGAAGTTATACACGAGCAGCAACCCGAAGCCCGTAGTGGCCAGCAACCACAGCGTAGCCCCCAGGATAAAATAAGCATACACATCGCGGGTCTTCTTCTCGCGGATGCTCCCTGCTACATTGACCAGGTAACACAGCACGGCTGCGTTTACCAGTATGCCGCCCCACTGCATAGGCCAGCCGGTATGAAAGGTATAAAAGCCCACCACCAGCAAAGGGATACCTACGGCCGCCAGCACAAACGAAGCGCCGGCCAGTTTCTCGCTATACAGTCGGCCTTCAATGAGTACCGGCACCAGTTGATGGCTTGCCCCCAGGATGATCATCGTGCCCCAGCCCAGTGCCATCAGGTGGGTAATAGCCAAAGTGGGCGGATGAAAATAGTGCTCACCGGCGGCTTCCGTACTGGCAAGCAGGAGTCCTGCTGCAAGTAAGAAAGATAGAGCGCCATACACATAAAACGGCACCACTACCCGGTGCCCTGTAGTCTTCTGTAATCCTGTAGTTCCTCCTGATCCGAACATATTAGTCCTTGAAAATAAGCAAATGTACCTGCCCTTCACCTAACTCCCTGATCCGGTATTCAAAGGCACGGTCCTTCAGCTCGTTCAACAGGAAAACAGGAACCTTTTTATGGTACACATACAGGGCTTCTCCTACAGGCAGGTGCTCCAGCTTCTCCAGGATGGTGGTCATGGGCAGGGGCATTTCAAGGTGACGAACGTCTATGGTCTGCATCTTTCCTTCAAAGCGTTTTACCGCCTCTTCCCACTCGCCGCCATTAGTCGCATCAGCGCCAGTTGCCGGAGCGGCTTCTACCGCCTCGCCGGTTTTATAGAACCAGGTCTCCACCAGCTTTTCCTCTATAGCATCGGCATAGGAGTCGAATCCCTGCTTTTTCAGCACCCCCATCAGCGGTGTGGGCTCAAAGGTGTTGACGATCTTGAGTACCTGTCCCGGCTTAAGGCTCTTGACCGTTTGCATGATCAGGTTCAACGGGTCCTTGCCCCCGGCCAGCACAGGGCGCACGTCGAGCACCACCAGCCGCTCTGCGGGTACTGCCTGCAGGAAAGGCGGCAGGGCCTTACGCGGCGCCGTCTCTTCTTTCACCGAAGTGTCGGCCTCGAAGCCCAGGGGGCGCAGCCGGTCAAAAAAGTCCTGCGGGGTGCAGCCCCCGATCTTAGCGGCCATGGCAATAGAGGCCCTGGGAGCCATCAGCTTGCGCAGGATAGGATTGCGGAGCTTTTCAAAATCCGGGCTCAGGCTCACGATCGCCTCCAGGGCATCGGGGTTGTGCTTCAGGAGCGCCGCAATCTTTGTCTTTTCAGTTATATGCATCATCATGTAAATAGTTTATCGGTCCTGCGCACGACGCGGCAAGACGCCGGCGGCAGGCTAAATGAGGCATTACGGGTCGCCACCTCACCTTTAACGGCCTGACCACCTTTGTGGTTTATTCCTTTCTCCGAAGGCTTGATGATCAGGCGCAGCGACTGATCGTAGGTGATGTACTGCCACATCCAGTTTACCAGGATCAGCAGACGGTTCTTTACACCAATCACCGACATCAGGTGCACCGCCATCCACGCCGCCCAGGCAATAAAGCCGCGCAGCTTCAGCTTGCCCTTTTCGGCCACGGCCAGGTTGCGTCCTACGGTAGCCATGCTGCCCTTATCGCGGTACACAAACGGTACCATTGCCTGTCCCTTCGCCCGCCGCTCCAGGTTGGCGGCCAACAGGGCCGCCTGCTGCATTGCCACCGGCGCCACCTGTGGGTGGCCCCTGGGATAAGCCTCGCTTTGCTGGCAGGCCACGTCGCCCAGCACATACACATTTTCCATTCCTTCCACGCTGTTGAAAGCGCCGGCTTTGATGCGCCCGTTGGGCAACAGCACCTCCGTTGGCAGCCCGTCCAGGGCGTTTCCTTTGACACCGGCCGCCCAGATCAGGCAGCGACTGCGAAGGGTGCTGCCACCGGCCAGGTGAACGGTATAACCGTCGTAGCATTCCACGACCGTGCCGGTGCGCACTAAGACACCCAGGTTTTCAAGGTAAGTCTTTACCCGGGCGGCCGAAGAAGCACTCATGCTCCCGAGCAGTGAAGGGCCGGCTTCCACCAGGTGCACCTGCATGCCTGCAAAGTTAAGTTCGGGGTAATCCCTGGGCAGGATCTTGTTCTTCATTTCCGCCACGGCCCCGGCCAGCTCCACCCCGGTAGGGCCACCGCCCACGATCACCACATTGAGCAGCGCCTGACGTGCATCGCTATCCGAAGTCACCAGGGCCTTCTCGTAGTTCTGTAATAGGCTGTTGCGGATCAGCAAAGCCTCCGATACCGACTTCATCGCGTAGCCGTGTTGCTGCAGGTGGGCGTTGCCAAAGAAGTTTGTTTCTGCCCCGTGTGCCAGCACCAGGTAGTCATAGCTTATGAAACCGATAGAAGTCTCCAGTTGCTTTTCAGCCGTGCACACCTTCTGCACTTCGGCCACCCGGATGTAGACGTTCTTCTTATTATGAAACACTTTCCGCAGCGGGAAGCTAATGCTGCTGGGTTCCAGTCCCGCGGTAGCCACCTGGTAAAGCAGGGGCTGGAACTGGTGGTAATTATTCCTGTCCAGCAGCACTACCTGGAAATAGCGCGGCGACAGCTTCCGGGCCAGCGTAAGGCCGGCAAAGCCTGCCCCAACGATGACTACTCTTTTCTGGCGCTCCGCCACTTGTGGGATGTCCATACGGGATAGGGTTTAGCGTTATTTGCCTTCCAAAGCAATGGCTTTGGGAAACAGGATATTGTTTTCGAGGTGGACGTGAAGGTGCAGGTCCTCTTCAAAGGCTTGCAGGGCGTTGAACAACAGGGTGTAGCTGGCGCAGGCATCGGCCGGCAGGGTGTAATCGCTGCTCAGGCTGCGGATGCGTTCCAGGGCCCTGCCCACGGAATCGTGCTCGGCTTCCATGCTGCCAATCAGCTCCTTCAGGCTTTTACCGCCCGCTGCCAGTGCCTCATTTTGCACCAGGGCTTTGATCGCAGGAAACACCTTGCGCTCTTCCGACTCCATGTGAT
>DASWYM010000512.1:0-4447 GCA_036404975.1 Chitinophagaceae bacterium | reverse complement strand
CGGTAGTCGTAGAAATGGTTGTAAATATTACCAGAGGGCCTCCTTTTCAAACCATCCGGCACCTTAGCTTCATCTTCCCGGTCATCATATACCGAAATGTCACCTGACTCATGCGGATCACCAGGCACCTTTGCATAGGTGTCGGCACCCACCCCGCCTATAAAGCGGACGAGGAAGTCGTCGTTGATATGCCGGTCTACGACATATTGGTCCTCCCCACCAAGGCCATAAAGCCGGATCTCCTTGGTTTCCCGGGGAGCAAACACCCGCGAAAAATAGGGCTGGGGTTCCGTATTGCCGGCACTGTCGAGGCGGAAAATATGAACTTGTACCTTATCGTTTTCTACAGGCCTAACCTCAAAGCGCTCGCGCAGCATTGATCCGGCTATGTCTACATCCCTGGCGAGGAACTCATAATACTCCTCTGCGAACTCTACCAGCTGGTTGCGCCGGCCTTTAAGATTGGATATGATTTTGTTTCCCGACAGGGGGAATACTTCGGGTGGCATCAGGCGAACGGCAGATTCAATGACGCTATCGGGAAGCGATTGTTTCAGATCGGTGGCGATAGCCTGCCAATCCTGCCAGGACAGCCGGTTGGTCAACCGCCTGTCGAGGTGCCTTGCCTGGGCATTGTATTCTTCCATGTCCTTTATGGTTGAATCAAAGGACTGTAGGTTCTCCAGTGGGTCGGCCGAAGTGGCAAGGGACACGAGAAGGCCATCAAAGAGCGTATAAACCTGGTCACGATCACGGGGGATCGGCTTGTAGAGCACTTCGCCTTCTTGCTCAAAAGCTGCCCAACGCCATTGGTCTTCATGACGGCCCCAGTCGCCCAGGAACATATCAAAAAGTCGTGCGCGGGCAAAGCTCTGTTGATCTACCACGTTGGTGTGGCTTAGGCTCAGGCGGTTAAACAGCTCTACTGTAGATATTACTTCTTTCGAAGCGCCAAAGTGAGGTGTACCGCTCTGGTTGCCATCCGGTCGCTCTTCGAGTATATATAAGGCATCGCCAAAATCATTATTAAACGAGTCTAAGGCAGCCTGGCGGGGCACAAAGACAATCTGCGGGCGAGCATGGTAAATACCGGCTGCCTCAGCCATTGGAGGCACCGTGATAGCAGCAAAAGGATGCCCGGTAGACACCTGGTCGTTCGTCCATTTCTCAATGAAAGTGCCTCTCAGGATCTCAGGTAAAGCTTCCGTGTACGATTTATCAATGGAGCGCAGCACGTAAGGCTTACCTTCCTTATCTTCCAGGTGAAGGGTATTAGTTTGCTGACGGCCGCCACTGCGCACCGGCTTTAACCCACCAAAGGCGGTATCGAGTAAAACCACCTTTACCCGGACGGGTGTAGTCCACTCTTCACGGTAGTGGGCACCCAGAAATTTTTTATGCGTAGGACCAGCTTTATATTGAGGTCCTGCCACTACTACCCGGTATGCAGAATCCGGGTCGAGCGCCTTAGAAAGGCTGTTTTGGCTCCATAGATGAAAAGGGTACAGGGATAGAACTGTAAGCAGAATCACCTTTAAACCAGAGATAGCATTGACAATCAGATAATTGTTCACTTGATGAGGATATTTACCGGTCCATGTTCTACAGGGAAGAGATAAAAAAACCTTGCCATTTCAGCAGTGCTCCAATTTCAAGACGTCTTCTGACTTTTTGTTTTATATGGTCAAAATAAAAGGGGAGATATTTTAATATTGAGGAGAAAGTGGTAATTTCATCATTCCTACGACCAGATTTATGAAAGCTAGTGAAATCCGTATAAGCAATTGGCTGTTGAATTCTAAGGGCGAATTTGTTCAGGTATTTTCCCTCACCGTTAAAAAAGGATCCAACAAGCTTCTCATTAATGACCTGCCTTCGCGGGAGTTTTCTCCTATCCCATTAACCCCGGATATTTTGCATTATTGCGGCTTCAGCGAAAAGATATCGACCTATAATATTATTTATATGCTGGACTCTTTCCGGCTGGAGCATGATCATGAAGGAGAAGGTTTCATTCTTCTGAACTCCGAAAAGGTCATCAAAAAGCCTTTAGTCATCAATCACCTGCATAAGCTTCAAAACATCTACCACACCTTAACAAATGAAGTTTTGTCGGTCAACCTGAAAAAGGTAAGGGCCTAAAATCAGTACAACTCCTGATATGCAGGAGTACCTGGTGTAAATAATTTCTCCCGTCGGACTTGGAAGTTTGCCATAATCTTATTATTTTATCTTTCAGTAGTACCTGAAAACACAACCTGTTAACTTCCAATAGCACTATAACCTCCGCTCCCTTCACCTTTAAATAAAGTTTATGGCGAGGGTATTTACCATCAATTTTACATTCCAGGGAAACACCTACAATGCTTTTGTAGAATATAAAAGCTCGGAGGAGGAGCTGTTCTATAATGTACATGTGAATGACCCTTCTGTTCAGAAACTGTTACCGAGGAGTCGATTAAGATATTGGGGATCAGATGGCTATAAAGACTTGGATATTCCCAATCCCCTGACAGAGAAACTGGTTGACGTCATTGCAACTGCTATCGAGGGGCATTTGAGCAAGGCAGAAAAAGAACTCTTTAACCGGAACAGCCTCATTTAGCCTCTTCTTTTCGCTGATTATCTTTTTTAACCCGGGTGCGAGCGCCTTCCTGGATCTCATTCTTCTCTTCCTCCTGGTCAAAGATGGTATTTTTCAGGTCACCTTTAATGGAATAACGATCGCCACCTGTTCCCCCCACCATTTCCAACTGGATAGCAGAACGGGCACTTTCTTCCACCAGGAACTGATCGTCCCCACCATAACCCTGCAGGGATATTTTTCGTGTTTCGCCTTGCAGGAACACCCGCTCGTAAATCTTTCTTCCCGGCTTATTATCCTTTTGGTCGTAAACCTGCACCCTAACCGAATCACCACTGCCGCTGACATGAAAGTACTCTGTTTCATTGGTGCCGTTTACTGTAGCGTACCGGGACAAGTATTCGTAATAATTTAAACCCGCTTTTAAAAGTTCGTTTCTGCGGGACTTTAGTTTAGACTCGATGATAGTTCCACTGATGGCATAGATGGATGGTGGCATCCTGGCAACGGCCGTATGTATGACTTCATCTGTCAGCGAGGTTTGTACCGACCTTATGATCGTCTCCCACTCCCTGCGGTCCAACTCGTTAAGGAAGACGCGGTCAAACTGCCAGGACTTAAAGTTGAGACTTTTTAATTTGTCGAGATCATCCTGGAAGCCCACCAGGTGCCGCAACGCCACAAAGCGGGCGATCCTGACCAATAGACCCTTGGAAAAGAAGTAAGCCTGGTCGCGGTCACGGGGAATAGCATAAAAGTATTCTACGGTTCCTGAGTCCTTCTTTGCCCAGCGCCACTGGTCGGCATGACGGTCCCAGTCGGCCACCAGCATATCGAGAAGACGTGCCCTTAGTACCGCCTGTTGAATCACCAGGTGGTCGTTTTCTTCCAGTAAGTCTTCAAGAAGGTCTTCCGTGTTTTCGGTTCCGGAGCGGTCGGGAGTAGGCTCTTTTTGCTCCAGCATGCAGATAGTATTGGCAAATAACTCCCGGTGGGGTTCCAGTGCCGGGTCGTCGGGTACAAAATAGAAGGTTGGCTCGGGAACCACTACTCCTATGGCTTTGGCCAGCGTGGGAATAGTGAGGGGCGCATAAGGATGCGCGGCAGAGACCATATCCTGCGTTACCTTTTCAGCCAGGGTATTGCGCAGGAACTTCGGTAACGCTTTTTCTACATCCTTATCCACTGTACGCAATGCCCACTCCCTCCCCTGTTTGTCTTCCAGTTGCAAGGATTTGGTCTGCTGACCGCCGCCTAATTCCTCAATGACCAGCCCTGTTTCTTTTATCCGGAAGACCGGAAAGGTAACGGGAGTTTCCCACTCTTTCCGGTAGTTGCGTCCAAGGAAGAAGCGTTTAAAAAGGGAGGGGTCTTTATATTTCAGGCTAGCCGGCGCGGTTACCGAGTCACGCGTAGTGCCAGGTTTTGCCTGGGCCTGTAATATTTGTGAACTAACCAGAAACACCAATGCCCATAAAACTTTTACCATATCTGTTCAAACGGTTATTCGCTTATCTTTCAATGCTATACTTTATAATGACCATAAGCATGCAAAAGTTGTACTAGCATGTTCTTACCAGTATATTTACTGTGCACCGCTTACTCTTTTCCAGGTCTGTATCAATTCCGTGCTGGCAGTCGTGTGACCGGTCAGCCTGATTTCATCATTGGTCAGTACGGTTATGGTAGCGGGCTTATAAAGCGCGGAGCCCTGGCAGGCATTTACCAGGTTATCGGTGCTAAAGGTGCCCCCCTGGAGACTCTTTATTCCTTTCCATAATACGTCCCGTTCTCGTACACAATAGGTATTGTTGCTGATGGTTTTCACGCTGGCATCGGAGAAGCCCGGAACCACGGTGATGA
>DASWYM010000511.1:0-1663 GCA_036404975.1 Chitinophagaceae bacterium | reverse complement strand
ATGATGACTAAATTTAACCCTCTTTTCTCCAAAATCCAATTAGTTTTTTTAATCCAGAACCCTTAAATTCTGGGCACAAGCTATATTTGCCCGGTGATCTCCCAGAATTCCATACAACAGGTTCTCTCCCGCATCGATGTTACAGAAGTAGTCGGCACCTTTGTGAAGCTGAAGAAAAGAGGGGCTAACTACTTAGGCCTGTGTCCTTTCCACAACGAGCGTACGCCTTCCTTCACTGTTTCCCCGGCTAAGGAGATCTATAAATGCTTTGGCTGTGGCAAAAGCGGAAACTCCATTTCCTTCCTCATGGAGCACGAGAAGCTAAGTTATGTGGAAGCATTGCGCTGGCTGGCCAATAAGTACAACGTGGAGCTGGAGGAAACCGCCGTCTCGCCCGAAGTAGCCCAGCAACAGCAGGTATCCGAAAGCCTTTACATCATCAATACGGCAGCCCAGAAATTCTACGCCGAGCAGCTCTTCGATACTGAGGGGGGCAGGGATATAGGACTTCCTTACCTCAAAGAGCGCGGCTTTAGCGAGGCCACCATAAAGAAGTTCGGCCTCGGCTATGCACCCGATCAACGGGATGCCTTCGCCAGCCATGCAGTCAGGAGCCAGTTCAATAAAGACCTGCTGCAAAAGTCGGGACTGGTGGTGGAGCGCAACGAACAGCTGGTAGACAACTACCGCGACCGCATCATTTTTCCCATTCATAACAATAGCGGCAAGATCATTGGCTTTGGCGCGCGCCTGATCAAAAAGAACGACAAGGCACCCAAGTACATCAATACCCCGGAAAACGAGCTGTATGTAAAAAGCAAAGTGCTTTATGGAATTTACTTTGCCCGCCAGCCCATTGACCGTAGCGATGAGTGCCTGCTGGTGGAAGGATATACCGATGTCATCTCCCTGAGCCAGGCCGGCATCGAGAACGTGGTGGCCAGCGGCGGAACCTCGCTCACCCAGGACCAGCTGCGCCTGATCAAGAAATACACAAAGAACCTGACCATCATCTACGATGGCGATGCGGCAGGGGTGAAGGCAGCCCTCAGGGGGCTGGATATGGCCCTGGAAGAAGGCCTCAACGTAAAGCTGGTTCTGATTCCCGATAAGGAGGACCCCGATAGCTATGTGCAAAAAGTGGGCGCTACCAACTTCAAGACCTTTGTCGCTGAGAACAAGAAAGACTTTATTCTTTTCCAGCTGGAAGTGTCGCTGAAGGACGTGGGCAGTGATGCCGGCAAGAAGTCGGAACTGGTGAACCATATTGCCGAGACTATTTCCAAGATCGACAAGACCGAAGATTTTACCAAGCAGCAGGATTATATACGGCAATGTTCCCAGATCCTCAAAATCGATGAGTCCGGCTTTACCACCCTGGTCAATAAGTTCATCCGCAACCGCCTGGCACTCGTCGAAGAAAAGCTACCCTTTGAGGAAGCCCGCCACCATGCCGAAAACGCCCAGAAGGCCGAGACTACCAATTTCGACGACCAAACCTATAACCTGCTGTTCCGCGATGAACTGCAGGAGCGCGAAATAGCCCGCGTGTTGCTGGAGCATGGAACCAAGAAATACCAGGGGTCGCAACTGATTGCTGATTACATCCTGTCGGAATTGCCCGACGAGGATCTCATTCAAAGCGAGGCCGTGCTGGGACTCC
>DASWYM010000510.1:0-16677 GCA_036404975.1 Chitinophagaceae bacterium | reverse complement strand
TCCCTGATTAAAGTCAGCTGCCTGCAATTCTAATCTCAAAGGGCAGATAGGGCGAGATCCTGGTGCCTTGGATACGGCACTACATGAAAATGCCGGGCACTATGGCCCGGCATTTTACTATTCAACTGCTATGATCACAATTTCACAAACGGCAGCTGTGTTCTCGTGCCCCAGTTCAGGTACTCGAGGTAATACACCCCGGCCGGCAGAGCCGACAGGTCGAGGGTGGTCGCACTGGAGCCCACCACGACACGGTAGGTGGCCACCTTCGCCCCGTTAGCCGTCCAGATGATCAGCTGAAGGGCGTTGGCTAACCGCGGGTGATACACCGTCAGTGCACTGCTCACCGGGTTGGGACTGATGGAGAACATCGGGAGGGCCACACCGGCCACCTGCACGCTTACCGCACCAGCCTGCTCGCTGGTCAGGTTGATGACACCGGAGTAGATACCCGCTGCCGGCGCATTCTGCCGCACCCTTATGGTAACGGCCTCAATGTTGCGGTTCACCGGCTGGAGCACCAGTTTGGTGCTTCCGCTGTACCAGCTCATTCCATCCGCCGACACCTGGTAGTGTTCCGGCGCCGTAATCGAAAGCTTGTCCAGCAGGTCGGCACCGTTGATGGTGAACGTCTGCACGGCCGAAGGCCCGCCTACGGTTTGCGTGAAGGCCTTCAGGTTGGCGGCTACCGTTACGGCCGGCAAGAGGGCCCTGCCGGTAACGGCTACCGAAGCCTTGTTATCGCTGCCTACGGTGTGCGTGATGGTGCCGCTGTAGTCGCCACGGGTAGCCGCTTTCAGGCGTACCAAGATGGTGGTGGCAGCCAGCGCACCATTGCTGTGGGCCAGTACCAGCGGCGATGCATTGCCAAACCACGTGGTGCCACCGTCGGCCGACACTTCGTAGCCGGCAGGAGGCGTAATGGTCAGGTTGGCGGCCAGGTTAGTGGCCGATACCGTGTAGGTCTGTACTTCCGAAGGAGTAGCATTCACCTGCTGGAAGGGCTGCAGCGTACCGCTCACCGTTACATTGGTGGCTTCCGCCGTACCACTGACGGCTACCGTCTTCGTGGTCACATTTGGTGTGCTGATGCTGATGGTACCATTAAAGGTGCCGGCAGCCGTTGCGTTCAGGCGCACCGATATAGTTGTTGCCGCCAGCGTACCATTGGCCGGGGTCAGTACCAGCGGGCTGGTATTGCTGAACCACGTAGTGCCGCCATCGGCCGACACCTGGTAGGAAGCCGGCGGTGTGATGGTCACCGTGCCGGTCAGCATCGCGCCCGACACGCTAAAGGCCTGCACTGCCGAAGGCGTGCTCACGTTCTGGCTAAAGGGGTTCAGCGTACCATTTACGGTAAGGGCAGGAGCGATGGCTGCACCCGTCACCGCCACGTTGGTCGTTACCCCGTAGGAGCTGTGGCTGATATTGCCGGCATAGGCGCCTGTTGTGGCGGCATTCAGCCGCACCGATATCACTCTTCCTGCCAAGGCATAGTTGGAAGGTCCAAGCACCAGCGGGCTGGTGCTGCTGTACCAGTTGGCGCCACCGTCAGCCGATACCTCGTAGCCGGCCGGTGGGGTCACGGTCACGTTGGTCATCAGGTTCTGGCCCGACACCGTATAGGTCTGCACGGCCGAGGGCGTGCTGTTCAACTGCTGGAAGGCATTCAGGGCACCGCTGGTGGTCAGCACGGCCGGCTGCAGGGCCACCCCTTTTACTTTCACGTCCTTCAAAAAGGCATAGCGGCCGGGGCTGGTGCTGCCGCAGGAGTAATAGATCCGTACCGTCAGGGTCTCGCCTGCGTTCAGCATCACGCCCGTGGCATCCGCCAGGGCGAAAGCATAGCTGTTGGTAGGACCTTCGTTCTGCTGGGCCGGGATCACCGGGGTGGTGAAGCCGCCATTGGCCGAACTTAACATAGCACCGCTGGGGCCATTGCCGCCCGTTACGTTGGCCGAATCGCTCACAAAGCTACTGCGGGAATACACCACGGCCACCTTCACGTTGCTGCTGGTGGCATACATGGCCGTCGTCACTACAAAGGAGTCCACTTTTACCGTATAGCCCTGCGTACCCTTGATGGTGAACTGCTCGTAGTTCGAGCGGTTCAGGTTACCACCCGGCCCGCCGGAAGCTGTCGTCCAGGTACCATCACCATTGGTGCTGGCGCCAAAGGCCTGGCCGAAGATGGGCGAGTAGGCGGGTATGGTGGCTACCTGCGTGCCGTTCGACACGGTAAAGCGGCTGAAGGTAGGCGTGGTAGCCTGCACACCGGGGGAGCGCACGGCGGCACTGTCTTCATTGTTAAAGCTCATAGGCCAGTGCTGCAGCACCGCTGCCGCGGGAGGCAGGGGCGCCGTTTGTACGGTACCGTTCACCGCCTGGTTCACGGCCGCCGCGCCCGTGCTGCTGTGCACGATATGGCCGGTGTAGCTACCGGCCGCTGTGGCATTCAGCCGCACGCTGATGGTAGTGGAGGCCAGCACACCACCAGCCTGGGCTAATACCAGGGGCGTAGTGCTGTTGTACCAGGCCGCGCCGTTGTTGGCCGAAACCTCGTACCCGGCCGGAGGGGTAATGGTCACCCCGGTTGTCAGGTTTACGCCCGATACCGTGTAGGCCTGGGCGGTAGATGGCGCGCCCACGCCCTGCTTGAAGGTTCCCAGCGTGCCGGTCACTGTAATGGTGGGAGTGCTGGACACAAGCACCGTATCGGTAAGGTGCGCGGCCAATCCGCCTTTGGAGGCGCGCACATAGTAATAATAAGTGTTGCCCGGGGCGGGGATCGCTTCCGAATAAGAGAAGTTCACCGCCGTATCGGTAATAGCCGTCTGCTCGTTGATCTTCGAGAAGGTCACGTTGTCCGATGAGCGGAACAGCTCGTAGGTGATGCCGGTCATCGGCCAGGAGATGTTCCAGCGCAGCAGCGATGGGGTGGTAGCACTTCCCTTCTTCGCATGGAAGTTGGAAACGGCGATCTCTTTCGCCGGGGCACTGCACACCAGGGAGGATACCGCGCAGGGATCCCAAGTACCGAAGATGGCCGCGGTAGTGTACGTGGCTGCCTGCTCTGCCGTCAGCTGGTAGGACCAGGGCACACGGCGGCTTACGTCCATCAGCGTGGAGTCGAACCGGCGGGTGCGGTATTCACCATAATAAATCACCGACGTGTTGGTGGCTGCCGTCCACGTAGACCAGCCCTCGGGAGCCACGATGTTGCCGCCCATGGTGGCGTTGATCAACACCGTCTTGTTGTGGGCCGGCGAGGTGTTGGTGCCATCGTTCTGCCAGGGCCGCGCCAGGGTATACACCGTCCCCCCGAAGTTGGACGGGATCACGCAGTCGCGGAACACGTAACCATAGGCCTGTCCCTGCGCCGTGTTGGCGGCTGTGATATAAGAAGCGCCTGCCACCGAGCGGGTCTTCGGGTAGATCACTGTAGAATCGAAAAGGGCTTTGGCGCCGCCGAAGATGAAGTCCACCGTACCGTCGATGTAGCAGTTCTTAAAGTACTGGCGGCCGGTGCCGTTGGTCAGCACAGTATCCTGCCCGCCAAGGAAGCGGCAGTTCACCAGCACCACGCGGTCGGCGTTCACGTTGATGGCCAGGGCCTGCGGCGACTCACCGGTGGTGTTCTCGAAGGTGATGTTGGCAAAGAAGCAGTCGGCCGCATTCACCGTTACCGATGCCGAGTTGGCTGTACCATGGGTGCCGCCGCCGGGCATAGGCTTACCGGAATAGTCATCATAAGTAAGGATCACGTTGGCCACGCTTTCACCAATGAGGTGAATGAAGGGCTTGTTGGAAGGAATGGTGATCTTTTCCTTGTACTTGCCGTTCTTAATATAAATCACATAAGGAGTGGTCCTGTTGGTAGGCGCCGCATCGATGGCTGCCTGCACGGTCAGGTAATTACCGCTGCCGTCTTTGGCCACCACCACGTCGTAGGTCACCGGCGGAGGGGTCACGATCACCGGGGCCGTAGCCGTACCGGTAACGGAAACACTTTGGCCCGTAGCACCGGTGCTGGCGTGCAGGATGTTGCCGGCATAGCTTCCGGCAGCCGCTGCATTGAGGCGCACACTGATAGTGGTGTTCGGCACCGCACCACCCGTTGGGTTCAGCACCAGGGGAGCCGTAGCCGTATGCCAATTCGTTCCATTCGCCGACACCTCGAAAGGAGGGGGCGGGGTGACGGTAATATTTTCCGCCAGGTCCGAGCCCGACACGGTATAAGTCTGTGGGGCAGAAGCCGCACCGACCGTCTGGCTGAAGGCATTAAGTGTGCCCGTGGTGGTGATGACCGGTGTAGCAGGAGCTACCGACCCGGTAGATGAGCCAATGAGCTTCAGGTCTTTGAGCATGGCGTAGCGACCCCCACTGCTGGTGCCGGCCGCAAAGTACAGGCGTACCGTAAGTTCTTCGCCCGCAGCCAGGGTGACACCATCGGTGCCTGCCAGGGCCAGGGCGTACTCGGTAACGAGGCCGTTCTTCTGATCGAGTGCCACTATAGGAGTTGCAAACGAAGCACCGGTCACATCCACCGAATCACCCGTGGTAAAGCCCGTTTTGGAATAGGCCAGTGCAATCCTGCCGGCCGTGGTATTGTAAAAACCGGATAGGAAGCGGATGGAGTCCACCTTTACCGAGAAGCCACTGGAAGGCTTCAGGGTAAATTGCTCGTAGAAAGCCCTTTTCACCGAGCTGCCGGGACCGCCCTGGCCTGTTGACCAATAGCCGTCGCCTGCAGCGCTGGCACCAAAGCCCTGTCCAAAGGACCCGCTATAAGGAGGCATGGTCAGCGTGGCAGCCGTGTTGATCGTGGTGGTATTATTGGACAGGTATAAATTATTTAAGACAGGCGTGCTGGCCACCACACCGGGTGCCCGTGCAGCTGCGCTGTCCTGTGCATTGGCCGTCAGGGGCCAGTGTTGAAGCACACCGGTGGTGGACACTACCTGGGGGGCCGGAGTAACCGTACCCGTAACCGCCACATCGGCCGAAGCCGTGCCGCTGCTGTGGGTGATGTAGCCGCCATAGGTTCCGGCTGCCGTAGCGTTGAGGCGCACGGTGACGGTTGTGGCCGCTACCGAGCCGTTGGCAGGCGCCAGCACCAGGGGCGTGGTATTGTTCGCCCAGGTAGTGCCGCCGTCGATCGATACTTCGTAGCCTGCGGGAGGCGTAATAGTAATATTCGTAGTAAGGTCCGTTGCCGAAACGCTATAGGTCTGCGTAGCGGAAGGCGCACCCACTGTTTGAGAGAAGGCGTTCAGCGTACCGGTGGTACTGATAGCAGGGGCCGCTGCTGACAGCGAACCGCTCACCATGGTGGCCGCCGAATAGTTGTAGGCTTTGTCCACCGTGTACACATGGTAGTAATAAGTAGTGCCCTGTGCTACGGCCGCATCGTCGAAGGTGACATCGCCGCCTATGTATACCACCTCGCCGCCGGTGCCCACGGTATTGCCTACCGCGTATACACCTTTATCATTCGGGGTGGGAGCAGTGGCCAAAGTGGAGCGCACCACCATATAGCCGCCGCCGTCCACTCCACTGGAGGGAGCTGTCCATCTAACGGTAATATAATTACCCGCCACGTTAGGGGTGGTGGTGGGAGTCGTGGCCGCATCGGGAGCCGTGGCATCGGGAGCGGAGCCGCCGTACACAACAAAGTCGTCCACATCAAAATAAGGCGACTGGGGCTTATTGATACGGATGCCGGCATAGGTGCTCGAGGGCGCCACATCGCTGGTGGTCAGCACCCCGGTAAACAGGCGCCACTCGGGACCATAGGGACTATTGGTGTTCAGATTTATGGCCGGGGTGGTATTGCTGTTCGAGCCTCCAAAGCCGGAGGCTACCGTTGCCCAGCCCAGGAGTTGCAGCGAGCTGTCCACCGCCTTGCCCGTCGTATTGAGCGCCAACTGCTCCGGCACGCGGTACCAGAACTGCACCACGTATTGCGAAGCGCGCTGCAGCGGGTTGTTGGTGAGCAGGGGCGTAAAAATGTACTTGGAGCTCCAGCTTGCCTGGTTCCACTTCATGAACTTGGTACCCGTGCGGGCATTCACTTCTTCTATCTTAAAGGAAGCGTTTGAGCTCCACAAGGTGGTGGAATTCTGCGCCGTGTTAGCAGGAAAGATCGTGTTGGCGCCGGGAGGCTGCTTTTCAAAGCCGCCGTCCATTTCAGGGAAGGAGCCTACACCGGCAGAAGCAGCACCGGCGGTACCCGCCACTGCGAGTAACACCTCGGGGGCGCCAGGACTGCTGGCGCGGAGGTTGCCCCTGTATGCGCCGGCCGCTATGGCATTGAGGCGCACACTCACGGGGGTGGAAGCCACCGTTCCGGCCATAGGGGTAAGCGTTACCGTGCTGCTCCACGAAGTACCATTTAAAGAAACTTCGAAGTTGGCAGGAGCGGTAATGGTAAGGTCACCGGTCAGGTTATTGGCCGACACATTCAGTGTCTGCACGGCCGAAGGGCTGCCCAGTGTTTGCTTAAAGGCACTGAACGCAGCACCGGTATAAATAACAGGGTTGGTATTCACCACCTGCACCGCCAGTGAGTTAAGGTAGTTCTCCAGGTTGGTGAACCCGTTGGAAGCCGTGCCGCTGCGGTCGGCAGCATTATTGGGATCCAGGCCATTGGCTGTTTCCCAGGCATCGGGCATACCATCGCGGTCCGTATCAACGGGCGCCGTAGTGGAACTCAGCGCCGGCCAGGCGTTCACGGTCTGCGCATACGGGGTGCCGTGGGGATAGCCACCCTGCACGTCGATGATGCGGCCCGAGCGGTTGCGCACGTCGTTTACAATGCGCTGATCGAGGGTATCCCTATTGGGTAGGGTGCAACCAGCACCCTGTAATACGGATTCGTAAGCATCAGTAGCCGATTGGGTAGCCAAGGGATAGCCCAGGTCAAAAGCCGTAGTGGCTTTAACCAGTGGCAGGTCGGTGGCGACATCGGGTACCACGCCCAGCCAGTTGTCGGCCGTGTTGGCAGGAGAACCATCCACATAGTTGCCGTCCACAAACCATTTGCCATACGTAACCTCGGTCGTCTTACTGGGATTGCAGATGCGGTACCGTACGCCAGTGCTGGTATTAGGTCCGTATTTATAATAGTTGTTTACCACGTTGTAGTTGCCGCCGTCGCCGCCATACACGTTGTTAATGCCCCAGTTGTAGATCACATTGTTGCGGAAGTCGACATTCTCCACACCCACCGTGTTGGGTGTATAGGTGCTGATACCGGCAAAGCGGGGCGTGCGGTTGCGGGCGTGCGCAATAAGGTTGTGGTGCATGGAGCCGCGCTTGGCGCCCCAGATACCGCCATAACCGTGCTGCTGGTAATCGGGCCCCGGCGACTCGTAGTGGTACGAATAGTTCAGGGGCTCGGTAATAAACGACCATTGAATGGTCAGGTTATCACCCCGGTAGATGGTCAGGGCTTCATCCGAACTCCAGCTCACCGAGCAATGGTCGATAATGATATTACTGGAACCCAGGGCTCCCAGGGCGTCATCGCCACCGCTGCCGTCCACCGGGTTGCCATTGGCGTCTACTTTCTTCTGGTAGCGGTCGCCCATGCGGAAGCGCATGTAGCGTACCACCACGTTGTCGCCCGAGATGACCACCGGGTAGTCGGCCACGCAGATCCCATCGCCGGGGGCGGTCTGGCCCGCCAGCGTGGTGTTGGCCCTGATGGTCAGGCGGGAGGTTAAGTGAATGGTTCCCGACACGCGGAACACCACCGTGCGGTAGGTGGCCGGTGCCGTTAGGGCATAGCGCAGCGAACCTTCCAGACCATCGTCCCTAAGGCTGGTTACTTCGAAAACTGAGGTAGGCGTGGTAGCCGTACCGCGGCCACCGGTGGTGTACTTTCCAGCGCCCTCCGCACCGGGGAAGGCAATGAGCTGGCCCTGTGCGGAAGAAGCAATGCATAGGAAGGCCAGCAGGAGGAGGTTAGAAAGGGTCTTTTTGATGTTCGGCAAAAACATACACGTGTTCTATTTGTTAGTGGTTGTTGATATAAGCAATGACCAAAAGCAGGGGCGTACGACAGGGCCGCACACGAAAGTGCGTACCGGTACAAAGCCTTCGCTTTTGAGTAATGATCTATTTTACTTTATGGGGTCCTAGGCAAGCCTGGCCGGCCGTTAGAGGGTGGGGGGACAAAAAGGAGCGTAAAGTTCCATCCATACAGCAGTATTTAAGTAGTTGAATAAAAAGGTATACAGGATACCCTGGACCCTTACTCAGACCGCTTCTTTTGTTTTCAATAACCAATTACTTATACAAACATTCAATACATCAATTCCTGCCACAGCTGTCGTCAGGGAACAGAATATCCTTAATACCCCTGTAAGTTTAGGAAGAATAAAGCGGCTGCTTTATGACCTTTACCCATTTATTTATGCAATCGTTCCCGGTAACGATGCCACGGGAAGGAGGAATTAGGAATTGGGAATTAGGGAGGGAACCACCAAGACGCGAAAACACGAAGGAACACGAAGAGAAATGTGCATATGAGCAAATGTGCGAATGTGCAAATGAGAGAAAGTCCCGATAGCTATCGGGAGCAGATTATTATGATGATTAAGATCAGTGATGATCATAAGGATCATAAGAATCCGCGTTCCCTTGTTCTCATCCTAATTCCTAATTCCTTCTCCTGCGGAGCCCCTCTTTCGCCCCCTTATACAGGGGCGGTTAAGGAGCGGCAAAAGGGCGGCAAAGGGGCTCCGCAGGAGCTGCGAAGTAGAGTAAGTTACCTGCCCGACCAATGGTCTTCAGCCCTTGCATAAGTTCCGAAATACCCTGCTGTCACTTTGTGCCCTGAAGTTGTAGTAGTGCGCATAAAAAAAGCACCCACAGTTGTGGGTGCCTGAGCACTTTATGGATACCCTTTACGGGTGGGGGTGTTTAATAAAACTTAGAACGGTTGTCGGTGACCTCGGCGGCTTCCTGCAGGGCCTGAACCGGGTTGCGGTACATCAGTCCCTGGCGGGCCTGCTGCTTCAGCATTTCCTGCTGCTGCTTCACATCGGCATTCATTACCGGGGCGGCAGCGATGTTGTCCACACGCAGTACGTACACACCGCTCTGGCCTTCGATGGCTTCGGGAACTACCTTGCCTTTGTTGGCGGGGTTGAACACGGCACCGATCACTTTTCCTTCGTAACCGAACACGGCGTTGGCACCATTGAAACGCAGGCTGTCGGCCACCTGCACGGGCTGGGCCGCGGCGGCAGAAGCAGCTTCAAGGGTAGAAATCTTACCGAGCTTCTGCTTGATCAGGTCGGCTTTCTTCTCGTTGCGCAGCACGGGCTCCACTACGGAGCGGGCCTTGGCTACGCTCATCATGCCTTCCTCGTTTACTTCGGTAACGGCCACCACGACGTAGTTGTCGCCTACGCGCTCGGGCTGAAGCACATCGCCATTGTCGGCTTCGAAGATGTTGCGTACCAGGGTGCGGTTGGAGCCTAAGCCCTGGATGGAAAAGTCGCTCTCCTTGATGTCCTGGGCTACCAGCTTGTTGTAGCCTTTGCCCTTGAGGCTCTTATCGAAGCTTTCGTTGAAGGCTTTCAGGTCGCGGGCATCACCGGCAAACAGGGAGGCAGCGCTGGAGGCAGCCTGGTCGGTCTCGTTCGACGGAGCGATCGGCTTGGCCAGGTAGGCGATCTTATAATAAGGCTGCGAACCTTTGTGTCCCAGCACTTCTACCAGGTGGTAACCGAAGTCGGTCTTCACCACGTCGCGGGTGCCTACGGACTTACCGAAAGCGAAGTCGTTGAAGGCCGGTACCATCTGTCCCTGGGGGAAGAAGTCGTACACACCACCTTTCTCCTTACTGCCGGGATCGTCGGAATAACGAACCACCATAGAGTCGAAGGAGGCACCATTATTAATAGCGGTAGCGATCGAGTCGATGCGGCGCTTGGCCACGGAGTCGGGCAGCAGTTGCTGGCCGGTCTGAGGGTTGCCGGTAGAGACCAGGATGTGACGCACTTTAGCCGAATCAGGCATGGTCTTCACATCGAGCTTCTTAGCCAGCACGTAGTTGTTGGCGTCCAGGTAAGGACCAAACACGCCACCGGTGGGCAGGGCGAAGATGCTGTCCTTGTTGGGCACCTGGATCTGGGTCTGCCCAAAGTACTGGTCGGCAAAATTGATAGCGCTTCCCTGCTGGGCCACAAACTGGCCAGCGTTCGGAGCGGCCTGGAACTGGGGCTTCAGGGTTTCGAGCTGCTGGCGCACGGCGGCGGTGTCGGCAGCCGAAGGAGAGGCGTTGAACACCACGTAAGAGATCGAGCGGGTTTCTTCTTTCTGCTCGAAGTCTTCCTTGTGGTCGTTCATGTATGCTTTGATATCGGCATCGCTTACTTTAACAGCGCTGTCGGAGATGGTAGTGTAAGGAACAGAAACGTAAGAAGCACGGCCTACCAGGCTGTTGTCGGTGTTCTGCTTTTCCACGAACCACTTGGGGAAATAGATGGTGCTCGACAGCAGGGTGGCATACTTTTCGGTCATGCGTCCGAACTCCAGTTGTCCGAGGTAGTCGTTGAACTGTGCTTTCTGCTCGGGCGTGCCCTGGCTCTTCACCTGGTTGATGTATTGCTGGGCAGCCTGGGGGTTGTACACACCGGTCTGGGGATCGGAGAAGTTCTGGCGCAGGTCCTGCGGAGGGTTGCTACCGAACAGCATGTCGTTCAGTTCCTTTTTACCCACGGTCAGGCCCAGCTCGTCGATCTGCTCCTGCAGCAGCTGCTGCATGATCTCCTGGCTCCACACGCTTTCGATCACCTGCTGGCGACCGGCTTCACCCATGTCGTAACCCTGGGCACGGGCCATTTCTTCCTGGGCTTGTACTTTTTTGTTGAATTCGATGTAGTCGATCTTCCTGCCATTGATCTTACCAATGGTGGTCGACTGCTGGCCGAAAATGCTGCCGCGGCCCGCTAAGGCGTCCATTAAGATGAACCCTAAAAGAGACAAGGCAATAGCCACAACGGCCCAACGCGCGTACTTGTCCCGGATTTTCTGAATTACTGACATAGGTGGAGTTCGATTTTTAAAGTAGGCAAAAATAAAGGAATAAAGATTATGAACAAACTGTGGAAAACCCCTGAAAAGCTCTATTTTCAGGGGTTTTCGGTGAATGGAGCCGGTTTAAAGTTTAAAGTCTAAAGTTTCAGGTTAAGGCCCAACAGGGCTGTCATATAGGGTTTCTGCCTAAAGCGTCCAATGGAGTATACTATTAACAACTTTAAACCTTAAACCCTTAAACCTTAAACTTTCTTCTTCGGGTGCACCAGCTTCATCTCCTTCACCAGGTGGCCGGCACCGCCCAGCTTATCCACGATAAATAATACGTAGCGGATGTCCACCATAATGTTGCGGCTGTAGCGCTGGTCGTAGTTGTAGTCGCTCATGGTGCCTTCCCACACGCGGTCGAAGTTCAGGCCGATGAGGTTGCCGTAGGCATCCAGCACCGGGGAACCCGAGTTCCCGCCCGTAGTGTGGTTGTTGGCAATAAAGTCGACCGGCATCTTACCATTCACGCCGTAAGGACCGTAGTCTTTCTTTTTATACAGCTCCACCAGCTTGGCGGGCACGTCGAACTCGTAGTCGCCGGGCTTGTACTTTTCCATCACCCCGTCGAGGTAGGTATAATAACCATACTGAACGGCATCGCGGGCCTTGTAGCCCTTCACCTGGCCATAGGCCACGCGCAGGGTACTATTGGCATCGGGATAGAAGCGCTTGTCCTTAAACACCTCCATCTGGGCCTGCATATAGGTGCGCTGTAATTGGTTGATGTCGTTCTGCACTGCGTTGAGCTGGGGGGCAGCCTTGTCGTTGTAGCCGCCGGTAAAGGCACGGGCAAACTCCAAAACCTTGTCCTTGCGCAGGTCTTCCACCGCTTCATCGGGCTTCTGCTCAATGATCTTGCGGAAGCCGGCCTCGCTCAGCACATCAGACTTGCCGTACAGCTCGCGGGCCACGTTCTCGGGGGTGCTCCGGTCTTTCCACAGTTCCTTAGCCTTGTCGCCGATGTATTCCTGGGGCACTTTGGCGAAGTAGGTGGTCATTAAAGCCACAAACACCTTCTCGTCGATATCGGGCCGGAACTCCTTATAGAAGCCGGGTACATCGGCCAGGACCTGTGCTTTCATTTTATTATAGCCGGCCTCGCCTTCCTTCGTATAGGCGTTGATCAGGGCGTTGGCCCAGGCGTTGATATCAAAGATCTCCACGGCGTTGGTCACTTCGTTCGTATAGTCGCGGGCTATGGCCAGGGGCTGCTGCCGGGTATAAAAGTCGTTGAGCTCCTGCAGCACAGTGCCGTATTTAGCTTTCAGGGCGGGGTTAGCATTCACGCGCTTCTGGAACTCGGCCTCGTAGGCACGACGCTTTTCCAGGGCACCGCTCTTGGCAATCCCCAGGCTCTCGCCCTGCCACTTCTTCCAGGCGTTGGCCAGGGAGGCGTACTTGGCGGCATACTGGATCTTTACACCTTCATCGGCCTTCATGTGGTCGCCCAGGATCTTCAGGGCCTGGTCGCGCAGGCCGATCTTCACGGGGTTGAGCACTTCGGCGTTGAGCTGCACGGCCGAAGCGGGCAGGTACTCGGTGGTGCGGCCGGGGAAGCCGAACACCATGGTAAAGTCGCCTTCCTGCACACCGTCCAGCGATATGCTCAGTGCCCGCTTGGGTTTATAAGGAACGTTCTGGGGCGAGTAAGCGGCCGGGCGGTTGTTTTTGTCGGCGTAGATGCGGAAGAGCGAGAAGTCGCCGGCATGACGGGGCCATACCCAGTTGTCGGTATCCACACCGAACTCACCGATGGCCGAGGGGGGAGCGCCCACCATGCGCACGTCTTTGAACACTTCGGTCACAAAGAGGTAGTATTTATTACCATTATAGAAAGGACGCACAAAGGAGCTTTGCCAGTCTTCTTTCTTTACGTCTTTCTGCAATTGGGCGATGTTCCCATCGATGGTGCTCTGGCGGGTCTTCTCGTCCATGGAAGCCGTCACGCCTTTCAGGGCCCCGGTGGTCACATCTTCGATGCGCACGATAAAGGTAGCGGTGAGGCCTTCGTTGGGCAACTCCTCGCCGTGGTTTTTGGCCCAGAAGCCGTCCTTCAGGAAGTTGCGCTCCACGGTGGAGTGGTTCTGGATGGCGTCTTTTCCACAGTGGTGGTTGGTGAGGATCAGTCCCTTTTCGGAGATCACTTCGGCCGTACAGAAGCCGCCGAAGGAAACGATGGCGTCCTTCAGGCTACCCTTATTAATATTATAGATGTCGGCGGCGGAGATCTTCATCCCCAGGCTTTTCATCTCTTTTTCGTTCAGCTGGCCCAGCAGCTGGGGCAGCCACATGCCTTCGTTGGCGTACAGGAAAGGAGAAATTACTAACAGTAAATAGAGTAGTGCGTGTCTGATAAGCTTCATATGCATGATCGGTTTGAAAGTTTAAATGTAGGGCCTATTTCAGAGTTTACGTGTTTGAGTGTTTACAAGTTCACAGGTTTACGGGTTGCCAGGTAAGAGGTGGACGCGGGATTTTCACAGTCGGTTGGCTATAGATCTGCAAATGTTAAGGGGCCACCCGGCTTTTCCGGAATAGGTGCCCTCCTGTATAATATATAGTATAATCTGCAACGTTTTCCGGTTTAATAGCCGGGCAGGGAACTCAACGCCTATCTAATAGCATAGATAAAGCACTCCAATAGTACTGCAATAGTACTGTAATAGTACCCTTATAGTACCTTTTGCTATGTACTGTATCCCTACTATGGCTGTACTATTGGGGTACTATTGCAGTACATCTGAAGGACCTTTTCCACCGCTTCCAACTGGTAAACTCTGAAACTTGTAAACACGTAAACTTTCCTTCACAACCCCTGTGGATTTCCCCAATTTGGTGTGTATAACTACTCGTGGAACTGTACATGGAACGTGCACACTTCGCCGGAAAGAAAATTTGGTCCGTATCGCGCCCTCCCGGCTGGGTATTACGCCCATCTTATTCCATCTCTATTCACACCCGTCCACATCGCCCGACCGGAATCACTTATCCCGATGGGGAAATGCACACTTCTGTTAAAAACAGGGTCAAATACCCTCTCTGCAATACCTTTGTTGTGTATAAACCGGGGGAAAGCTGTGAATAACAGCACGCATTTTGTACAGCTTAGTCAAACGCTTGCAGTTATCCACTAATCCACACCCCTAATAGTAATAGGTTCTATTTTAAAAATAATAAGTATTATAAGTTATTATATGGCTACGGAAATGTTGATAGACCACAGTAACGATGTTTTGGAAAAAGGATTTTTGGATATAGAGATCGATCCAACCCTTGATCTTTTTGCCGAAATCGAAAAGCTCAAAAAAGAAAAGAATGCGGTGATCCTGGCGCACCTCTACCAGGAGCCGGATATCCAGGATATAGCGGACTATATCGGCGACTCCCTTGGGCTGGCCCAGCAGGCAGCCAAGACTGATGCCGATATGATCGTCTTTGCGGGCGTGCACTTCATGGCCGAGACGGCCAAGATCCTCAACCCCAACAAGAAGGTGGTGCTGCCCGATATGCACGCCGGCTGCTCGCTGAGCGAGAGCTGCCCGCCGCCCCTGTTCCAAAAGTTCCGCGAACAGCACCCCGACCACGTGGTGATCTCCTACATCAACTGCTCGGCCGGCATCAAGGCATTGACCGATGTGATCTGCACCTCCTCCAACGCCAAGGTGATCGTGGAGAGCTTCCCCAAGGACCAGAAGATCATCTTTGCCCCGGATAAGAACCTGGGTGCCTGGATCAACAAGGAGACCGGCAGGGATATGCTGCTGTGGACCGGTGCCTGCATGGTGCACGAGATATTTTCGCTGGAAAAGATCACCAAGCTGAAGGTGAAGCACCCCAATGCCAAGCTCATTGCGCACCCGGAATGCGAGGACCCCATCCTGCGCATTGCCGACTTCGTAGGCTCTACCACCCAGCTGCTGGCTTATGCGAAGAATACCCCGCACAAGGAGTTCATCGTGGCCACCGAGGCCGGCATTATCCACCAGATGGTGAAGCAGGCCCCCGATAAGGTGTTTATCCCTGCCCCGCCGGATAACAGCTGTGCGTGCAACGATTGTCCCCACATGAAGCGCAATACGCTGGAGAAGGTGTACCTGTGCATGAAATACGAGCAGCCCGAGCTGATTATGGACGAGGAGCTGCGCCTGCAGGCCAAGAAGTCGCTGGACCGCATGATGGAGATCAGCGCGAAGGCGGGGTTGATCTGATTGTCTGAACCCGGATTTGGGGGGATTTCATGGATTAAGAGGAGAAAGAAAATCTGACAAATAAAGGAAAGACCGGTAGTTATTCACCGGTCTTTTTTGCTTTTTTGTGGATAACCATTAGTACTGTGCATTTACTCTATTTATAAGTCGATCATCCGCTGAAACACACGACTGTAAAGAGAAAGAATAAATAACAACTTGTATTAGAGGTTCCTGACAGCGGCTCCTTTACACAGGGTTATCCAGATCGTGTGGATATCGCAATTGGGAGGAGTGCGAAACGAGGTTCGACTGTTTTGGTAGCGCTGTGTACTTTCACTGCCTGTTCAACACTTATGCGATACTTCACTGCGATATTGATCCTTAGCCAGCTTTTCACTTTGGGGTGTAGTGCTCCGTCTGCCCAGGGCAGTTACGCCTTAACACCGCAGGAAAAGCATTGGTGTGATTCGCTGAAAATCGACCCTTCTGTCATTGCCGGGGTCAGGGAGTATACGGACGAACCTATCGAGCCTTTTCACTACTCTTTAGGGAAGCTGATTAAAAGCGATGGTACCGAGCAGGAGTTGGACCCTATTTATGCGCAGGGATTTGTTTTTGATGCGCCCTACCGGCGATCAGATGATATAGTACTTAACCTTCGCCAGCAGCTGGCTTCCAAAGGGTACAGCATTTTCGTACTGGACCGAAGCTTTGGTATTGAGGACAAGCCGGACAACATCGGCGTGCTTAAAACAGCCGATAAGTACGACGTGCTGCGGCAAATAAAGACCGATGGGATCAATTGGGACATTGATAACGACAGCCTGATTACCATCATTAAGAATTTTGACCGGAAGTATGCACTCGACCTGGTAGGTGCTTCTGGCGACTGGTGCGAGTTCGTCATCAACAAGGAGCCGGGGGACTGGTTCACCTTTGCTGCCGAAGTCAACAAGGTATGCCCCGATGTAGTGGACCAGGGAACCGGCACGGTGGAAGCTTTGGCGGAAGAAATGAAGCGGACCCGGAGACTTTATCTCTGGTGGGACTGATCCCTCAAGGAATATATTTCTTACTCAGTTCAATTAAAAGAGACCGGTAGTTATCTACCGGTCTCTTTTTTGCAGGTCTTTATTCCATACTAATATGGCAGACAATAAAACGGAGCTGAAGGAAAAGCTGCTCAAAGCCGCAGCTTACGTGGAGCACGGTTTCATGAAGGCCAAGCACACGGCCAAAGAGGCGCTCCACATGAGAGACCCCATCATGATCCAGCCCTACTATGGCTATGGCACCGACACGTGCGTGTACCTGAAAGGGCGGGTGCTGGAAAAAGAGAAGATCAAGGAGAAGAAGGAAGGAGCCAGCACCTGGCGTCATATGACGA
>DASWYM010000509.1:0-2901 GCA_036404975.1 Chitinophagaceae bacterium | reverse complement strand
AAGGTTACCCCTCCCGCCTGTCATTCAGAAGATTGCGCTCATCACCTCGATAGGGTCGGATGCTTACAATGATTTCATGCACTGCCTCACGTCAAATGAATATGGCTACCGGTTCAAAATAGACGAGTATAACGTCTTAGTTCAGGGGCACGGGGCTCAGCCGGCATTAATTGCGGCCTTATCCCGAATCAAAGCTACGGGCGGATATGATGCCGTAGTGATCACACGGGGTGGCGGGGCTCCGGCTGACTTTCTGCCGTTCGATGATTATACACTGGCCCTGCAGGTGGCTACCTTTCCCCTACCCATTATTACCGGAATAGGGCACCACATGAACCAGGGTATCTGCGACTTTTTTGCCCGTGTACATACCAAGACACCCAGCATCGCCGCGCAGTTTATCATCGATCAGAACCACTCCTTTGAAAAGCGGATCCTGCAGCTATCGGCTGCTATCCGTGTCTTTAGCAGCCAAATCATTGTTGGGCAGGAGAAACGACTGGAAGCACTGCAACGTGACCTGAAAGCAGATGTAAAAGGCCTTATGGTTCACAGCAACAACCAAATCGGGAATCTTCAGGGAAGTCTAACGGCCCGGGTGTCCGGATTTCTGAACCGTTATCAGCAACAGCTTACCATGAGGACCTCGTCTCTGGCCTTCATCCCCCAACAGCTGGTTCGGATCGAGAAGCAAAGGTTGACAAGTATAAGTCAATCAATGGTAAGTCGGGCTCCGCAGCTTTTGGCGACAAAATCGCGGGAACTTATGCTGTTTAAACAAAACATCAATAATATAAGCCCGCAACGAATACTGGAACGCGGGTTTGCCATAATAAAAAAAGACGGGCACATCCTCTCCAGTGCGTCAAACATTCAGGCGGGAGATCATCTTGAGATCATTCACGACGGATCGGTATTACAAACAGAAGTTGAAAGTAAAAAGAACTATGATGGAAGAGAATTTAACCTATGAGGCGGCCTACAGGGAGCTGGAGCAGATTTACAATCAAATTAATAACGAGCAGGTCTCAATTGATGAGCTTGCAGTGAAGGTAAAGCGGGCGGCCACCCTGATCTCCTTTTGCCAGGCGAAACTACGGGATACCGAGGTGGAGATCAACAAGATCATCTCGGAGATGCCGAACAGAGACACTGGTTCAAGCGGTTCTGCTGTGGGATTCGGGGATGAGAGTGAGCCATTATAGTCTTTCAAAAAATGCCGCCAGGATCTGCGTAGTACTTAGATTATGCCCCTGAGGTGATGTATGCTAAGATGGTGACATCACCTTACTGTTTCTCCATCATATTATCGTCAAGTCTCAGGTCAATCATCAGGTGGTTGGGATCAATACCGCCGCGTTCAGGCTTCCGTGGCACGGTCACTTTTATGGTCTGCTCACCAGACCGGATCCGGTGCATCCGAAGGTAGAGTGGCTCGTTTAATGCTTTGCCTTCCTCATAGATGCCGACTTCCAGCAAATCATTCATCGGCACTTCATGTTCTTTACCCGTACTATCAATAACCACCTTTTGGGCCAGCACCTTCAGCTTTACCTGGTAATTGCCGGGTTTTGTTTGCTCTACCGCGAATTGCCGGGTTTTGAGGCGCCAGTAAGTATTCTTCTTAAACAGGTCATTTAACAAGTAATTCAACGAGTCAGGGGTAACCTTTTGTATTTCCTGATAGAGATCAAGGGTGGTGGGCGGAAACAGCTCTCCAGAGCTGTGTTTTTGAAGCAGACGCCGAAGTGCCCCATTGACCTTTTCTTTTCCAATGTACTTACTCAAAGCATACATTGCCAGTCCCCCCTTTCGATAGTATAAAAAGGCTTCATTTGCCTGAAGCAAGGAAGGTGTTGCTAGTGAGCGCGGCATTTCATAGAAGGAATGCAGATAGTTCACGTATTGTTGCAAATGACCATCCCCGTAGTTCTTTTCCAGCACCTGCATGCCGGAATAAACGGCAAGACCCTCAATCAGGACCCCGGCTCCTTCAACGTTTGCAGGTCGTAATCTGGCCAAACCCCACCACTGGTGCGCCATTTCATGTGCCAGAATATAGTAAGGAAGGTCAAAGCCCTTCGGACCATCATCAGGATTCATAAGCGGATACTGTTCACCATAATAAATGATGCTGGCGTCCGCTATGGCTCCACTTCCGTTACCGGGGCGCTCTACTACCGTAAGGTGCCCAAACGGGTAAGGGCCGAACCGCTCCGTAAAATATTCCAACGAAGCTTTTACGCTGCTCAGCATCCGGCCTATATTCTGGGCGTGGCTGGGATGATAGTAAATTCTGATTGCAACATCCTCCCATTTACTTTCCTGCACCGCATAATTCGCTGACATGATGGAGAACTCGTTCCCGATAGGTGCATCCGTTGTGTAGTGAAAGTAGCGCCGGTCACCTTTAGTCCAGCTCCTGTCCAACCTACCCGGCGCAACACCTACTTCATCCTTTGCCGTACCTACAATGGTTTCAAGGGTAGTATGATCTGTCATGGCGGGCCTTTGACGCGCCACAGGATCATAAAGGGAAGGTATGGCCGGACGTGCCGCCAGCTTGTACTTTTTTCTCAGGACCGGATCCTGGAGTTCCTTGTATCGTTGGTAGCCAAGAGCCGGAAGCAGGTCGTAGTTTGTGAAGTAGGTGCCATTTTTTACCACCAATTCGTTTGTACCGCTATGACGGAAAGCACGATCTTCGTACTGTACTACAAAGTTTATTTTTAGTGAATCTCCCGGCCGTAGTGGTTGTTGCAGTGCATAGATGTAATGACTGAGTTTTTTGTCCTTTCGCACGGCGGCAGCCGGCCTATTGAAATTTATTTCTGCAGGCACTACCCCCGAAGCACTTCCAAGATGGATGGAATCAATGGGTACTGTTTCCCTATTCACAAG
>DASWYM010000508.1:0-9787 GCA_036404975.1 Chitinophagaceae bacterium | reverse complement strand
AGGATCGTAAGATCTATAGATCCCTTCGTAATTGCACGATAGTTTCCGAAAGGGTTAGTACTTGATTTATCCACATAAAGGATATTTTAACACGTAAAGTTTTCTCTTACGGCGCTATGTTTTACTTTTCGGGTACATAACCTATAACAAAACCTAAAAACAATCACATGAAATCCTTTTCGATCGTTGTGGCTGCAGCCATTCTGATGGCATCCTGCAACACCAATCCTATGACCCTTTCGGCTGCTGAAAAAGACAGTGCTGCTATCCAGCAGGAAGTGCAGGCGGCGAAAGATTCCGCCGACCGTGCGGCAAAAGCCGAAGAGACCAAAAAGGAGTCGACCAGCAAGAGCACTAAGACCACCTCTGACGGTCATGCTTCCGGCTCTATGTCCTCCGAATCGGAGAGCTCCGCTAAAGCCAAGAAGGGCTGGAGCAAGACCGCCAAAGGTGCGGTTATCGGTGCGGCCGTAGGTGCCGGTACCGGTGCGGTGGTGAACAAAAAGAACCGTACAAAGGGTGCCGTAGTAGGTGGCCTCATTGGCGCAGGAACCGGTGCCGTAGTGGGCCACGAGCTCGATAAGAAGGACGGACGTCACTAACAGATAAATAACTAAAGTAAAAGAGCGCGGCCTTCATAAGCCGCGCTCTTTGCATTCCAAAGGATCAGAACGATAAACCGAGCGTGATACCGGTGCGCAGGCCAAAGCCCTTCATGCTGCCGCTCATTTCGAAGTCGTCTTCATCGGCATCGTCCTTAAAGGTGATTTTACTCACAGAAGGTCCGGCAAAGAGGTCAAGGGTAAAGCCGGAGGCAAAGGCCCGCTGCCAGCCTACTACCGCACCGCCGCCCATTGTGGTAAAGCGGGCTTTGCTTTTCAGCTCCTCGTCGCGGATGGCAAAGTCCTGGTAGCGGGCAAAGGGGGCCACGTAAGCGCCGTTCATCGCCTGGCTCTTAGCGCCCAGGTAGAAGCGCACTTCGGGCGTGACGCCAAAGCCGCCATACTTGAAGTCCTTCAGCCCTACACCGGAATAAAAGGCACCGAGCTGTACAGAGGTTTTAGGGGATACGGCCCTTTCATAGGCGATGTTGCCCGTCTTCACCAGCAGGGAGAGGGGGTTCATCTTTAAGGCGTTTTTGTGGGAGATCTGTGCACTGGCGGCCACACTTGCCAGGAGAAAAGCTACGGCAATAAAAAGATACTTTTTCATACTGAATGGTTTTGGTTTTAATGTTTTGGTGAACTGGTTTATAGCAATACCCTCCCTGCTGAAAGAACCGTTGGGTGGCTTTCGGGCCATTAACAAATGAATAACAAGAAGGGGCGGCAGGAAGAGAGTCATCCCCCGACCCCTAAAGGGGAGCCATAGAGTCATTGGGTCAGTAAGTCATTGGGTCATTGGTTTCCCGCCTGATCCCGTATCCCTTCTACTCCAAGGGCAGGATATGGCGACCATATGGCGATGATATCGCGATGATATGGCCACCATATGGCGACCCTTTAAAGAGTCGCCATATCCTCGCTTTATCCCCGCTTTATGGTGGCTGGCAGGCGGGAGTATCTTACGACAGGTCATGCCGGCGTTTGGTATTAGCCCTGACCGGGGTGGCCTGACGGGGTGCTACTTCCAACACCGAACCTCCAACGGCCAGTGCCGGCTCCACGATTTTTCCTGATCTCGTAAGCCCTTTTACCGTTTTATTAAAACAATGGCCCTGAAGGGCTGGGTACCTTTGCGGCTCGTAATTGCACTGAATGAAAAAGACCATAGCCTTATTCGCCCTGATTTTAATAGGAACTATACAATCCGATGCCCAGACCGTGAAAGGAACGGTGACCGATGACGACGGACAGCCCCTGCCCGACGTGAGCGTGACGGTGAAAGGTACCTTCCTGGGTACGGTGACCGACCGCAGCGGCGCCTACCGCCTGCCGCTGGGCAACACCGGCACCTACACCCTACAGATCGCCCACGTGGGCTTCCAGCCCATAGAGCAGACCGTGACGGCCACAGAAGCCACTGATTACGAGGTGAGCGCCAACCTGCAAAAGGCCGCCGGCGCCCTCAAGGAGATCACTGTGACTGCCAGCCGCAAGGCCGAGATCGTGGACCGCACCCCTGCCGCCGTGCAGGTGATCAACGCCCGCGAGGTGCAGACCCAGCTGCTGATCTCTCCCAATATCTCCAACATCCTGGCGCAGGCCGCCCCCTCCATCGCTTTTGGTACCAACACCACCAGCAACGTGGGACAGACCCTGAGGGGCCGCACCCCGCTGATCCTGGTGGACGGCATTCCCCAGAGCACGCCTTTGCGCTCCGGTGGCCGCGACATCCGCACCATCGACCCCGCATCTATTGAGCGCGTGGAGGTGGTGAAAGGCGCTACCGCCATCTACGGCAACGGGGCCGACGGAGGCGTTATTAATTATATTACCAAAAAGGGCGCTGCCGCCAAGGCCTTCAATGCCTATACCTACCTCGCCAATACCGGCATGCTGGCCCATACGAAGAATACCCTCGGCGGCCGCCTGACGCAGCAGTTCAACGGCACGCTCAACCAATTCGACTACATCGTCAGCGGCACCTACGAGCGCACCGGTGTGAATAAGAGTGCCGACGGCGTGGCCCTGTCGCCGACCTATGGCCTCGGCGAGTCGAACATCTACAACGGCTTTGCCAAGCTGGGTTATAATATTAATGCAAAGCACCGCCTGGAGGGGATGTACAACTTCTTCGGCTCGGCGCAGAACTCCAGCTATAAGGAGCAGACCGGTACCTACGATTCGGCCGCTACCATCGGGGTGAAGGGCGAGCGTCCCGGCGAGCAGGAAGGTACCCGCTACAACCACAACACTTATCTTAAATACATCGGTAAGGACCTGTTCCTGGGAACCGATATAGAAGCCGGCGCTTACCTGCAAAGCTTCTACACCGTCTTTGGCTACGAGCCCACCTATTTCGAGAACGGTGGGCAGTCGACCATCAAGAGCGACAAGCGCGGGGTGCGCCTCAACCTGAATACCCCTTACCGCGTGGCGCCCTGGTGGAAAGGCGACGTGGTGTACGGCATCGACGTGATGCGCGACGTGACCGCCCAGGTGCTGACCGACGGCCGCCTGTGGACCCCCGAGATGGAGATGACCAACTCGGCGCCCTATGTGCAGGCCAGCGCTACGCTGTTCGACGACTTTATCCTGAAAGCAGGCTACCGCTACGATGATGTACAGGTGGACATTCCCGGCTTTACCCAGATCAAGATCAACTCGGGTGGCCGCCTGCGCGGCGGCAACACCGTGAAGGCGGATACCGTGGCGTTCAGCGCCTCTACCTTCAACGCCGGCCTGCGCTGGGCGCGCTACGAGCTGTTCAAGCCCTTTGTGAGCTACACCCAGGGCTTTTCTATTATTGACATAGGCCGCTTCCTCAGAGGGCCGTCGGTAGTATCCGTCGGCGACATTGACCCGGTGACCGTAAATAATTATGAGGCCGGCTTCAACAGCAGCCACCGCCTGTTCGACTTTGCGGCTTCCTACTTTATCAGCACCAACGAGGTGGGCGCTTCACGGGCCGCGGAAAACGGGATCTACGTGCAGCAGAAGGCCCCCGAGAAGACCTGGGGCTACGAGCTGCAGCTCGACCTGCGCCTGGTGGACAAGCTGAGCTTCGGCGGCGCCTACGTATGGGTGGAGGGCAAGGCCGATAAGAATAAGAACGACAGCTTCGATGACGAGGTGGATACCTACCTGAGCGGCATCAAGATCTCGGCCCCCAAGGCCTCGGCCTATGTGCGCTATGCGCCGCTGAAGACCGTGAGCCTCTACGCCCAGTGGCTGCACTTTGGCGACCGCAAGCGCTTCGCCCCCCATGCCACTACTGGTCTGTACGGACTGGGTGAAGGCCCGGTGGAAGGCGAAGGCATTGTGAACCTGAGCACCTCGTGGCAGGCCACCAGGAACCTGCAGTTCAGCCTCGGTATCGAGAACCTGCTGAATAAGGATTACTTTGGTCCCGCCGCCCAGTGGCAGGCCAAGGACGGCGAGTACGTAAAAGCCAACGGCGTCCGCTACCAGCTGGGTGTGGGCATTAAATGGTAAGGGTTGAAAAGGAACCGCAGGATATTCGAATGGCACCAGTGGTGTGGCCTGGCAGTGGGATTCTTCCTGCTGTTCATGAGCCTCACGGGTGCCATTTTGGTTTTCTCCGACGAGTACGAAGAGGCTGCCGACGCCCCCTGGGTGAAGGTGGACAACCCCTCGGGGGCTTTTTCGTATGATGCCTCGGTGCCCGTGCTGCAGGCCCAGTACCCGCAGTGGGAGATTCGCGCCTACGGGCAGCCCGAGGCCAACGAAGCACTGATCTACGAGCTGCGACAAGGCGAGCTGCGCAAAAGGGTGTATGTTCACCCCCAGGACGGCACCATCCTGCACGTGACCGAGCAGGCCCAGTGGTATAAGCAGCTCCTGCTGTTTCACTACACCCTCTTCTCGGGCACGTCGGGTAAGATCGCGGTATTCTTTATCGGGGTGCTTTTCCTCGCTTCCCTGCTCACGGGCTTTTATGTCTACCGGCGCTCGATTGTGAAGGTGCTCCTGTTCCGCGTGCGGCTGGGCCACAAGAACAAGCGCAACTACAACTCGTCGCTGCACCGCATTATAGGGGTGTGGTCGCTGCTCTTCAACCTGCTGATCGTGTCGGCGGGGCTGGCCCTGGCCGGCAAGGTGTCGCTGGCGGCCCTTGAAGGCAAAAAGGCCAAGGCTGATGAATCCTCCGCCACTATTACGTCGGTAGACGCCCACCGCGCCGCCCTGCTGCGGGCGCATAAAGACTTCGAAGTGCATATGGTGCGCATCCGCCCTACGGGCAACAGCCTCTACTTTGCCGGCCGGTATAAGCGTGATCCCTTTTACTATGGCGTTTACTACAGCTCCTTTACCGTGAACGTAGAAAGCGGGGACGTGGAGAACAAGGTAGTGCTGCGCGCAGAGCCCCTCTCCAAGCGCCTGCTGTCCTTCAGCGGCCCGCTGCACTTTGGCAACTGGGGCGGCCTGCCGGTGAAGATCCTCTACTGCCTCTTCGGGCTGACGCCCGCCCTGCTGTCCATCACCGGCTTTGCCATCTGGATGCGGGCGCCGAAGAAAAAGGCCGCTCCCCGGAAGGAGCCTGCCGCGGTTCTCTAGCTTCTCTGCAGGGACCGACCACCATCACCAAACCCCCTGATAGGGGTCATTGCCCGGTTGCCCCCGATTTGCCACCTTAGCATTACAGGTCTGTCCTCCGTATGCCCGTTCTTTCCGTCCGGGACGGGCGGCCTGTCCTTCTGCGCATCATGCTTCTTCATTCGCGCCCCTCTGAACGCCGCTTCCGGCTCCTGGAATCATTGCTCACCAAAATGGTAGGATCATGAAAAAGCTACTTCTACTTTGCTTGTACCTGTTGGGCGGGCTCTATGCCCGTAGCCAGGCAGGCACCCCGGATTCCGGCTTTGCCGGCAAGGGATGGACCTATACGGATTTTATAAAGAGTAACAATTACGAGGAAAGTGGCCTGCAGGTGCTGCTGCAGGCCGACGGCTCCTATATCCTGCTGTTGCAGGCAGGCTCCGCCGCCCTGCTGACCCGGTATCTTGCCGACGGCACCATGGACCTGGGTTACGGCACAGAGGGGTTTTCGGCCAGAGCCCGGATGCAGCCGACCGGGGCGGCTCGCCAGCCCGACGGCAAAATAGTGGTGGCCGGATCGTATCGCAAAAGCAATACCGAGCCTATGAACTTCACGCTGGTCCGCTATAATGAAGAAGGAACGCTTGACCTCAGCTTTGGTACCGGCGGCGTAGTGTCCACCGGTTTGGGGGGTGATGCGTATGCCGCTGCCGTGGCGCTGCAGCCCGACGGCAAAATAGTCGTGAGCGGCAGTGTTCCCGGGCCCGGTGGCAGTGACGTTGGCCTTGTCCGCTACTACGCCAATGGGGCGTTGGACAGCAGCTTTGGTGAGGGGGGTGTAGTGGTCACCGATTTCGGTGAGTACGATTATCCGGCTGCCGTGGCGCTCCAGGCCGACGGGAAGATCGTGGTGGCCGGGACCTCTTCCGGAGCGGTCGGCCATGTTTTTGCCCTGGCCCGTTATAACAGCGATGGTACCCCGGATCAGACCCTGGACGGGGATGGAAGGGTGACCACTGCGGTCGGGGAATTTGATAGTGCCATAGACCTAGCCATCCAGGGCGATGGCAGGCTGGTCGTGGCGGGCTTCACGTTTAACCAGGAAACCAGGGCTGATTTTGTACTCCTTCGCTTCCACGTTGATGGTGCCCTGGACAACAGCTTTGACGGGGATGGAAAGCTGGTGACTGATTTTTTTAGCGACTGGGATTATCCCGGTTCCCTGGCTATTCAACCCGATGGCAAACTGGTGGTGGCCGGAAGGGCAGGAAACCCCCGCAGCAACAGCACGGACTTTGCCCTGGTGCGCTATAACGCCGGTGGTGATCCCGATAACAGCTTTGGTGCGGAGGGGAAGGTGCTTACGGACTTTTTGGGGGCAGACGGGGCTAATTTTGTTGCCCTGCAAAACGACGGCAAGCTGGTGGTGGCCGGTGCAACGGGGTATCTTGACAACTACACTTTGGACTTTGCCTTGCTGCGCTATAACCCCGACGGCTCGCCGGACAACAGCTTTAGCGGCGATGGAAAGGTGGCAGGCTACTACCCGGTGGCCGTATCGGCCAATTTTGCCCTGGCCGTTCAAAGCGACGGCAAGGTGGTGGTGGGCGGAAGGGCCAATCCCGAGCAGAGTCGCAGGGCCGACTTCGGGCTGGCGCGCTATGGTGTCGATGGGGCGCCGGACCCCAGTTTTGGGACGGAGGGCACCGTGGTCACCGACTTTTTCGGAAACCTCGATCAGCTAACGGCGGTGGCCCTGCAGGCCGACGGTAAGATCGTTGCCGCCGGTTACGCTATCTACGACCCGGTGACGGGACGTCATGATTTTGCCCTGGCGCGCTATAATACCGACGGGACCCTGGACCCCACTTTTGACGGCGACGGCAAGGTGACCACTGCATTTACCGAACTGATCGGACGGGTGGCTGCCGTGGCTGTTCAGCCCGACGGGAAAATAGTGGTGGCGGGAACCGCGTTGCACCCGGGCGGCCGCCACCTTGATTTTGCCCTGGTCCGCTATAATAGTGATGGCTCCCTGGACGCCGGCTTTGGCGAGGGGGGCATGGTCCTGACGGACTTTTGGGGCGACGATGACCAGGTCTCTTCGATGGTGATCCAAAGCGATGGCAGGCTGGTGGTGGCCGGAACGGCTGCAAAGCCGGGAACCTATGAAAGTTTTGTCCTGGCGCGCTATACACCGGAAGGAGTCCTGGACCACAGCTTTGGTGAGGGCGGGTGGCTGACCACTGATTTTGGCAGCTGGACGGTAGCCAGCTCCCTGGCGATTCAAAAGGATGGCAAGCTGGTGGTGGCCGGACGTTATTATAACCCCACGACCTACACCGGGGATCTTGCCCTGGCGCGCTATTATCCCGGCGGCTTGCCGGACAGCTCCTTCGATGGGGATGGCCGGCTCACCGTCGGCTTCCGGGAACATGACTGGATCACCTCTCTGGCCCTGCAGGGCGATGGCAAGATAATCGTAGCCGGGCGGACCCGCAGCGAGGGCAAGGACAACCTGGATATGCTCCTTTACCGCATCGGGGCCACTGGCGCGCCGGATACCACCTTTGGTAAGGGGGGCGTAGTGATCCAGGATATTGGATTTTATGATTTTGCCGAGGCTATAGCGGTATGGGGAAAAAGGCTCTACATGGCCGGCTGGATTATCCAGGAGGTCGACAGGGGCCTGGTAGCCGCTTACCTTACCGGCTGTGGGGATACCGAGATCTGCGGCAACCGCCTGGACGACAACTGTGATGGCCAGGTGGACGAGGGCTGCTCCGCCCAGCCCTTCCTCACCATCAACGACGTGACCGTTTCCGAAGACCTGCAGCGGGCCACTTTAATGGTGACGTTGTCGAAGAAAATGAGTGAGCCGGTTTCCTTTAGCTACTTCACCGTGGACCGGACCGCTACCAGTAAAGCGAACAGGAAAGGCGTGACGGATTATGTAGCCAAAAGCGGCACGCTCACCATCCCTGCCGGGCAGCAAACCGCTGTGATCAGCATCAACATTATCGATGACAATAGCGCGGAAGGCGAGGAGTATTTTGATGTGCACCTGCAGCGCCCGGTGGGTGCCGCTCTGAACGGGGATAAGGGGCGGGTGACCATACAGGATGGGGAACCCTCTGTAGGGATATTTGTTACTACTCCGGCACCGGAAAAAGAAAGCCTGCAAACGCTTTCCGTCACGGCCCGGCCCAACCCGAGTGCCGGAGCTTTCACCCTGGTGCTGCAGGGCAATGATCGAAGCCCTGTGACCATAAAGGTAACCGATGCTTCGGGAAGGCTGGTGGACGCCAAAGCGGGCATTACGCCCAACTCGACCCTGCACATCGGAAGCAACTACCGACCCGGCGTATACCATGCCGAAGTGGTGCAGGGCCAAGAGCGGGTGAACCTGAAGCTGGTGAAGCAATAAAGCCCGACTCCTGGTTACTGAGCCTGCTGTAGAAGAATCCCGATGACCGCCGTCACCACATTGTGCTACGGCGGTCATTTTGTACGCCGCATGTATGGGAGAACTTTAGAGGAGCAGTGATTGTTTCCTTTAAACCCTATTACCATGATCAAGAAATTAGTACTCCTGCTGTACCTGTGCTGCTCGTTCAGTGGGACTGTTCCAACCGTTACGGATGACGATAAGGCTACCCTGGCCCTTATGCGCGAAGAAGAAAAGCTGGCCCGCGACGTCTACCTCACCCTCAACGAGAAATGGGACCAGGTGGTGTTTCAGCACATTTCCGGCGCCGAAATAACCCACATGAAGCTGGTGAAGACCATGATGGACAAATACGGCGTGGACGACCCTGTAGCCCGCACGAAGGACAAGAGGGGCAAGTTCGTCAACCAGCAATTCCAGGATCTGTATAAGTCGCTGACTTCTTCCGGTCTTACTTCCATGGAGCAGGCCTTCAGGGTAGGTGCCTACGTGGAAGAATGGGACCTGAAGGACCTTTACCGAGCCGAGAAAGCTACGAAGAGTGAAGACCTGCAGGTGCTATATGGCCAGCTGATCCGCGCCTCGGAGCAACACCTGCGCGCCTTTACCCGCAACCTGCAAAGGGCGGGGCAGACCTACGAGCCGGTGATCCTGCCGAAGGATACGTATGAGCTCATCATCAGTACCGGTGGTCCCGGCGGCGGCATGGGACAGGGAAGGGGTCAAGGCATGGGGCCCGGCGCAAAGGCTACCGCCAATGGTGAAGCCTGCCCACCCGAATGTCCACACCGCAAGGCCGGGTGCTTCCAGGAGCAGTAGGAGCGGAATGAGTAAATGTGCGAATGTGCAGATGTGCGAATGGGTATCCCGATCGCTATCGGGGTAAGAAGGGCCTCCTTTTGTTTACCGGGAGTAAATTCTTAACTGGGATGTTGCACCAGGGTTAGCTGCTGACCACCCCTGGGCCTCTCTGTGTGACCCATACCTTTCAGTTCATAGAGAAAGATGGATGCTTCTTCTTTCTCCCGTAGCACCTGTTCCAGTTCTTCCGACCCGAACCTCAGGTCGTTATCGGTCACCTGCCATTGCAGCCCGTCTTTTGAAGAAAGGACCGCGCCGGTATCGAGCTTGCCAAAGCGGCATCTTAGTGCCGCAATGATATGCTGCCCATCCCCGG
>DASWYM010000507.1:0-8427 GCA_036404975.1 Chitinophagaceae bacterium | reverse complement strand
TGGAATTGCAATTGCGCGAAAAGTTCGGGATCAACATTGCCTCCATTGAGAGAGGCTCTATCCTGATCAACACCCCCAGCCGCCAGGAGTGCATCTATCCCTTCGACAGCCTCTCGGTGATCGGCACCGACGAACAGCTGGACCGCTTCCGCCAGGAGATAGAGCCAGTGGCGGTCACTACCCCCGGCCAGCGCAAGGTGGAAGTGGTGCTGTGGCACTTCGAAGTAGGCCCCCTGTCGAACCTCGTAAACAGGACCATCCGCGAATCGCGCATCCGCGAGCGGACGCACGGCATTGTGGTGGGAATAGAAAGCCGGGGAAAGCGCATCATCAACCCCGACTCCAGCCAGGTGTTTCATGCCGGCGACGAAGTATGGATCGTGGGCGAGAAGCGCCGCCTGCTCACCATTAAGCGCGCCGAGGAAGCTGCCCGCAGTGCAGCCGACCGCACCTCCGCCGTTAAAGGCGAGAGCAGCGCGCAGCTGAGTGATGAATAATACCACTATCCATTTCCCGACCCGGGTTGAGGCGTTGAGCCGTTGCGGAATAGCGCGCTACCCATTTCAAAGAAGCAAAAGATGTGAGACGTGAAACGTGAGACGTTTATCACCCGGGAATCAATTCCGGCAGGCCGTATCGGACCGGCTGCGCATTTTGGACCATCCCCACGGAATAAACACCCTCTTTGATGCCGCAGTCACCCCCGGGTGACGCCCAGGTAACAGTATGGATATAGCACTCCAATAGTACTGCAATAGTACTGTAATAGTACCCTTATAGTACCTTTTGCTATGTACGGTATCCCTACTATTGCTGTACTATTGGGGTACTATTACAGTACTTCTGCAAGGCCTTTACAAGGGTATTACCGTGCCGTCACCACGCTGAATACTCCGGGCAACCTGGCCTGCAACGGGCACCGCCTTCGATCCTCCTCTGCCAGAAGAGTAGACCCGCCGCACCGGGGGTGCGGAACGGGAAGGGAAGCGGCGTGCTCCAAAGGAGACCACATACCCATTGAAAATTATAGGTGCCCCCAATTGGAGAGGTAGCGGATGCTCCCTATAAAGTTTTCAGTTGAAGAGACCGGGTATAAAGAGTTGAGGTGTTGAGTGGTTAAGGCCTTGAGAAAGGTGGCGTGTTACTTAGCTGAAAGACATATAATAGGGTGAGACGCAAGACAGGAGCATTGAGCGGCGGAGGAACAATGATGGATCCTGATATTATGCAGTGCAGTTAAAGAAACGTTACAGCGAAAGCCCCCGGTTATGGGATGACCGGGGGCTTTTCTTTTGTATCCTGAGTGGTCGGAAATAGAAGGCGGGTTCCTTCTTCCTGGAGGGGCGAATAGAAGCGGGTTCTCTTTAACATAACCTTATCGGAGGATCATTAATCCCGCGAATCCATTTGCCTTCTTAAACTAAGAACGGAGATAAAAAACGTTCCCGCTGCATTATGAAAAAGCACATGCTCCTCTTCGCCTCTCTGGTTCTGTCGGTGCTGGCCATGGCCCAGGACGCACCTTCTTTTGGTATCAAAGGCGGTCTTTCCTCGGCCTGGTTCAAGGGCGATGCCGTCAACTCGCTGCAGAACCTTCTTGATTATTCCGACGGTCGTATCACTTCAGCCAACCGTACCGGCTTTTATGGGGGCGCCTCGGTAGCCATACCCCTGGGCGGGAACATATCGATAGAGCCCGGGCTGCTGTATGCCCAGAAAGGATATACCATCAATGGAGACATAGGACTTAAGAACGCCGAATTTATTGGAGCTAACGCAAAAGCACAACTGACCTCACACTACGTGGACCTGCCCGTACTGCTGAAAGCTAATGTAGGCGGCCTGGAAGTGTTTGCCGGCCCGCAGGTATCGTACCTGGCCAAGGCCGACCTGAAGACCACTGCCGGTGTGATGGGCTTTAATGTGTTTAACCGTACCATGGACGCCACCCAGGAGTTCAACCGCTGGGATGCCGGATTGACCGGTGGTATTGGCTACCAGTTTGCCAACGGCCTGACCCTGTCGGCTTCCTACGACCACGGGCTGAAGAAAGTGGACGCTAACCAGAACTTTGACTCATACAACCGCTCTTTCAAGGTAGGAGCAGGCTTCCGGTTCTAACTTCTTGTTGCATTGTTGTATATAGTTTAGTAAGCCACCCCCTGTTGCGGGGTGGCTTTATTTTTTCCTCCTTCGATCGCGCCTGTTGTTGTACCTTAAGAGAACGATTTTCTTAATCCCACAAAGTTCAGAAGATGCTTTATGCTTACGAGGAAAATGAGGATATTGCAGCGATGGTACGGAGTAAAGTAGAAGAAAGGACAGAGGGAACCTACCTGTCGCTCACCCCTGAGCAAACCGCGATCCTGCAATCCACAGGCGATATACGCATCAATGCCGTGGCGGGCTCGGGAAAGACCACTACCATCATCGAGTATGCCCGCACCCGTCCGGTGGGCTCCCGCATCCTCTACCTTGCTTTTAACCGCAGCGTAAAGATGGAAGCGGAGCTGCGCTTTGCCGCCCGGGACCTGCACAACGTGAAGGTGGAGACTGCCCACTCGCTGGCTTACAAGAGGGTGGTTCCTTTGCATGGCTACCGGCTGCGCTCCCAGGGCTACAAGACCCACGAGATCGCTGCCCTGCTGGGCCTGCAGGGTAACGGCGAAAAGCACGCCGAGTACATCATCGCCAACCACATCAACAAGTTCCTCTCCTACTTCTGCAACAGCGATAAAGAAAAGGTGCAGGACCTCGATTACTCGGAGACCGTCACCGATGCCAAAGCAAGGGCTTTTGTGAAGGCCTGCTATCCTTACCTGGAACACCAGACCCGCCAGTTGCTGGCCAGGATGGACAGGGGCGAAATAGAGATTACACACGACTTCTACCTGAAGAAGTTTCAGCTACAGAACCCTGTGCTACCCTTCGACTATATCCTTTTCGACGAAGGTCAGGACGCTTCGGCCGCCATGCTGGACGTGTTCCTGAAGCAGAAAGCTACCAAGGTGATCGTAGGCGACACCCACCAGCAGATCTATGGGTGGCGCTACGCGGTCAACTCGCTCGAAAAGGCCCCTTTTACCACTTACCACCTCTCCACCTCCTTCCGCTTCTCACAGGACATTGCCGACCTGGCCATGGGCGTGCTGCAGTGGAAGAACCACCTGGGCGAACAACCCTCCGCCACCATTGTCGGAGGTGGAAACGGTACTAAGAAGGGGAGCAAAGCCACCATTGCCCGCACCAACCTGGGCCTGCTGCTCCGAGCCATCACCTTTGTGACCGAGCACCCCGAGGTGAAGTATATTTACTTCGAAGGCAACATTCACTCCTACACCTATGCCGACGACGGCACCTCGCTGTATGATGTGCTGAACCTTTACAACGGGCAACGCACCGGCATCCGCGATCCGCTGGTACAGCAGATGAAGGATATCGACGAGCTGGAAGACTACATTGAAAAGACGGGGGATGTGCAGCTGGGCATGATGGTGGAGATTGTCAAAGAATACGGGGCCCGCATACCGGCCCTGATCAAAGTGCTCAAAGAAAAACATGTGGACGACGCCGACCGCAGCAAAGCGGAAATGGTCTTTTCTACCGTGCACCGCTGCAAGGGCATGGAGTACGATGCCATCCAGCTGGTGAACGACTTTGTAACCGAAGCAACCCTGGAGCGGCAGAAAGAAGAAGCTAAAAAGGAAGGCGAGCTACAGTTGGCCAAATGGAACGAAGAGATCAACCTGCTGTACGTGGCCCTTACCCGCACGCGCAGCACGGTGCGCCTGCCCGACGTGCTGCTGCCGAAGAACTTCCCACCCTCACCTATGGTGCAGCTGGTGGATACCAAAAAGACGGAAGATAAAAAAGACCCCTACTCTCCGGCAGGCAATTCCTATCTTACCCAGAGGGCTTACCTGAAGAACCGTACGACTAAGAGTACAACCGGAGCAAAAGATTTCTCCGGATCGGGGCGGCAGTTCAGCGAAGCCCACCAGCCATGGACCCCAGAGCTGGAGCAGGAGCTCGTGGACCTGTACCAGCAGGACATGGGCGTGTGGGCCCTGTCCAAACACTTCGGCCGTAAACCCGGGGCTATCCTGGCCCGCCTCAAAAAGCTGGGCATTTCGTATGGCGATTCCTAAACGGGCCTATTCCATTTAATCCACCGGCAGGAACACCCGGAAGGTAGACCCTTCCCCCGGTACGCTGTAAGCAGTGATGTAGCCGCCGTGGTTCTGGGCCACCTTGCGGGCAATGGCCAGCCCTACCCCGCTACCCGCGTATTCGGCCTTACCGTGCAGGCGCTGAAACACATTGAAGATGCGCTCGGCGTCGGACTGCTCGAAGCCAATTCCATTATCAGCCACCTCGATGACATAGAATTGACGGTGCAGCTCTTCGGGCAACAGGTTCAGCCCCGTCTCTTCGCCTACCTTAGTGCGACAGCTGACCATTATTTCCGGCGGCACGCCGGGCTTGCTGTACTTCAGGGCATTGCCCAGCAGGTTATGAAAGAGCTGCTGCAACTGCCGCTGGTGGCCCTTGATGGTGGCCAGATTGTCGATATCGACCCTCGCCCTCTTTTCTTCGATCTCCAGCTCCAGGTCATCGAGTATGCCCTGGATGAGCCCATTGAGGTCCACGTCGCCCAGGGTGTGGGGGCGCTGGCTCACCTGCGAATAGGTAAGCAGGTCGTCCACCAGGCAACCCATGCGCTGGTTGGCTGCTTCGAGGCGACTGAACAGGCGGGCATCCTCCTCATCGAGGCGGTCCTTTAATTTGTTCTTTAGCCGGTCGGCAAAGAACAGCACCTTGCGGATGGGTTCCTTCAAGTCGTGTGAGGCCGCATAGGCAAACTCCTCGAGGTTGGTGTTGGAGCGCTGCAGCTCTTCAAGCAGCTTTTGCTGGCGCAACTGGGCCTCCTTCGTAGAGGTCACGTCCATAAATACGTTGATCAGGTGGTCCTCGTCCATCTTGGCCACCGACAGCTCGAGCCACTGGCCGGTAGGTTCAAAAAAGTATTGTGTATGAAAGGGCTTGCCGGTCAGCAGGGTAGCCAGCGCCATCTGGTAGAGCGGCGAATCGAACAGCGCCGGGTCTATTTCGCGCACCGTCTTGGTGAAGTAGTCCTCTTTGGCAAGGCCAATATATTCTATAGCACTGTCGTTGGCCAGGATGGTGCGCCCGTCCACAACGTTACCCTGCTCGTCGCGGATCACCCCGGTAACCGAGATACCGGCGGGGGAGTGCCGCAGGATATTATCCAGCAGGGTTTTCTGGCGCTCTACCCGCTGGGCCACCTCTTTCTGTTCGGTAATATCTGTAACGGTAACAACCACCTCTTCGCTTCCCAGCTTTACAATCGAATAGTGAAACCAGGCATGGATGCCTTCGCCTTCATAGTAACGCTCCATATCGAGCGGCTCGCCGGTCTCCACTACATGGCACAACTGTTCCAAAGAACCGGTGTTTTTCACCGAGGGGTAAAGGGTCACCATGGAACTGGCCTTCAGCTCCTCTTCGGTGTAGCCAAACCTCTTGGTGTACTGCTTATTGGCCTTGGTAAAACGGAAGTCCTGTATATGACCATTAGTATCGCGAATAGTTTGCGCCACGTAGATAACACTGGGTGAAGCATCCAGGATGCTGTCGGAAAAACGCTTTGCCTCTTCCAGCTCGGCTGTCTTTTTTTCCAGTTCCTGGATCATGCGGTTCTCCTCGGTACGGTCTTGCACCACGTTAAGCACGCCGCCACGCAATTTGGCGCGCAGTACCCGTGCATACTTGTTCAGGGCGGGGTTCAAAACAGTAGTGTCCGACTGCTCTCCTGTCTGGTAAACGCGGATCAAGTCCTGCAGAAAGATTCCGCGCAGGTCATCGGATACGGTGGGAGATACAGAAAGCCTTAATCCTTTAAACTGTTCGCGTGTCAGGTTGAGGTAGCGTAACCCCTCTTCATTGCTGTACGCAAACTCAAAGTCGGTGATCTGTTTACCGTCCTCGCTCCACACCGGCTTCATCCACACAATGGCTTGGGGCTGCACATCAAAAAGTTCGGAAAATAGCTGGTCGTCGTTCTGCATGGTATCTGTAAGGGCTGATAAAGTCACAAATTAAGCGGTTTAGGGGAAATAGAGGCAAATACGCTGCCATTCGTACAGGGCATTGGCAAGAAGGAGAGACACGGTTCGTGGAATGGTTTTTTCCGGAACTTTAAGTCATGAAGACTTTGTTCCCGCTCCTGGTCCTGTTAGCGACCACCTTGACAGTACGGTCACAGGAGTTACGTGACACTATACGGGTGTACTTCCCTTTCGATGAGGCCCTGCTCACACCCGAAGCCCTGGTAACGCTGGACTCCTTTGTCACCCGCTACCGGGGCGAGGAAGTGCCGGCCGCCCTCCAGATCCGGGGCCACTGCGATGCGGTGGGCTCACACGCCTACAACGAAGCCCTGTCGCAAAGAAGGACAAGGGCCGTACACGACTACCTGCTGAACAAGGGGCTCACAAAGACCGCTGTAGAACAGGCGGAAGGCTTTGGCGAACGCCTGCCCCTGAACGGCAACAGCACTCCCGACGAACGCAGCCGCAACCGGCGTGTAGAGATCATCTGGGCCCACGAAGCGGCATCCGCACCTCCACCACCCCAAACACCCCGCACCGACACAGTGCCCGTGTTCTCCCGCGAAGCGGTGGATACCGTAAAAGAAGGCAGCACCTTGCGCCTGCGCAACATCAACTTCTATGGAGGCCGCCACACCTTCCTGCCCCAGGCCATGCCGGCGCTCAACGAGCTGGTGGAGGTGATGAAGACCTACCCCACTATGGTGATCGAGATCCAGGGTCATATCTGCTGCCGCTATGGTTGGGAGGAAGACGGTATGGACTATGATGCCGGCGACATGAACCTGTCGCACAACCGCGCCCGCGCCGTATATTACTACCTTGCCGAACGGGGCATCGACAAGCGTCGCATGACTTACCGCGGCTTTAAGGGTACTCGTCCCCTGGTGTGGCCCGAAGAAACCGAAGCCGACCGCACGCTAAACCGCCGGGTGGAGATTAGGATCGTGAAGAAATGAGGACGGGAAACGTGAGCGGGGTCCATGGTTCATAGTCAATAGTTCATAGCATAGTCATTAGGTCATTGAGTCATTTGAGCCCGCCTAATTCCCAATTCCCAAATCCTAATTCCTTCTCACCCCACTGGGGGTTGTCTTTACCTTCTCTTTAGGTTGTCCTTAGGTTGTCTTTAGTTTTCCTTACTTATAGAGGGTAAAGACAACCTAAGGACAAAGAAACGAGAAGCCCCGAAGAAGAGCAGCAAAAGCACGATTGACCTAATGACTAAACGACCCAATGACGTTCCTGATAATTAAGTATAAAAAAAGACCAGCCTTTTACAACTGGTCTTTAACAATTCAGCAAAGTTCTATTTTCCTCTTAATTCATCAAATCCTCTCCCATCCGGGCTCAGACTTTAGAGCCTGGTGATCAGCAGGCGCGAGGAGCCATTGGCCAGCGGAGTTGCGGTGCCGCTGTTGGTATACACCACGATCTCTACCTGGTCGTCGGCCTGAAGCGGGAAGGCCACACTCAATGAGAGTGCCGATACCGTAGCATTGTAGGGTGAGCCGGCAAAAAAAGACGTAGCCCCCGAACCGGTAAACACATCCACCCCATTTACGCGCAGGGCGAGGAAGCGGGCACCTTCGGCCTCCGAAGGCAGCGAGGCATTGAACTGGTAAAGTCCCGCGGTTGCAGCGGTAAACACACCGGTAGATGTATTCATCTGGCTGCCGATGTTGGTAGCCGCATTGGGGAACAGCACCGCAGTGCCTGTGGTATAAGCTACCGGGGCGCTGATAGAGCCATGAAACTGCAGGGCGGTGGCGCCGCTGCCTGCTGGAGAAGCCCACACCACTTCACTGCCGTTAAAGGACAGCACCTGTCCACTTGCGGCGCCGGCCGTGTTGATCTTGGCGGGCGTTACCGCTCCATCAGCCAGCTTACCGGTGGCCACGGCGCCTTCGTCCAGCTTGTTGGTTTCCACCGCACCGTCGGCAATCTTTACCGCGGTCACGGCACCGGTCGCTATCGAGGGTGATGGATAGGAGCCTGTCAGGTCGCCACCCGCAGCACCCGAGGGCATCATTGAAGTGGGAGCCCCGATCAGCTTGCTGTATGAAATACCGGAAGCCAGCTTGGCATCTGTGATGGCACCATCCATGATCTTGGCGGAGGTGATCGCGCCATCGGCAATATGATTGCCGGTTACTGCTCCCGTAGTTATATCGGCGGCAGTAATGGAGTTCGACAGGTTCAGTTTTGAGTAAGCAATTCCAGCCGCGGCAGCCACGTCATCATCGATAATGGAGCCATCGGCAATCTTGGAAGAAGTGATCACTCCATTCCGTAC
>DASWYM010000506.1:0-3730 GCA_036404975.1 Chitinophagaceae bacterium | reverse complement strand
GCCAGCGCACCGCCGACTACCTGTGCTACTCGATGCTCGACCTGATCGTGGACAGCTACCTCAACGTCATTGAGCGGGTGGGCGAGCGCATGGAAGCCATGGAGGAAGAAGTGGTGCGCCGCAGCAGCTCTATGGTGATGGCCCGCCTCAACGGCCTGCGCAAGGAGCTCATTATCCTCAAACGCAACATTGCGCCGGTGCGCGACCTGGTGGCCAACATCATCCGCTCGGAAAGCGACCTGCTGGAGGAAAGCACTACCAAGTACTTCAAGGACGTGCACGACCACATCGTGCAGGCCTATGACCTCAGCGACAACTACCGCGACGTGATGCTGACCCTGCAGGACCTCTATTTCAACAACATCAATATGAAGACCAACGAGGCCATGAAGGTGATCGCCATCGTTACCTGCCTGCTGGCCCCCGCCACGGTCATCGGCGGCATCTTCGGCATGAACTTCGACGTCATCCCTACCGCCCACAACGAATGGGGGTTCTTTACGGCCGTAGGGTTTATGCTGGCTATCCCGCTGATCATGCTCATCATCTTTAAGCGGAGGGGGTGGTTTTAGAGAGTTTTGAGTTAAAAGTTTAGAGTTTAGAGTTGTTGGAAATTGGAAGTTCGGTCTTTTTGGGAAACACAAATTAGAACGAATTACACGAATGCTTTAGATGAAAAGAGGCCTTCCTATCGGAGACCTCCAATGACTCAATTGACTTATTGACTTTATGACTTGCTTGCAGCTTGTGGCTTGCAGCTTGAGGCTTCTCTATTTAAACTTCACTGTCCGGAACCGCTGCTCGCGGATGGCGGTGATGTCGGCGCGCACCGTGTCGGTGTAGAATTCGGTCTCTACGGTGCCGGCGGGCAGTGTGATCTTCCAGACGATGGGTTTGATGAGGTCCTCGCCTACGATCTCGGCGCCGGCAATGGCCACCTGGTCGTTGCTGAGCCAGCGGGCATCGAGGGCCGCAAAGGAGGGCCCGAGGAAGAGAAGGCGCTTGCGGGTCTTGTCGCGGTAGTCGAGCAGGGCCACTTCGGTGTCGGGCTCACCGGGTACCATTACCTGCTGGCCGTTGCGGGTATTAGCCATGAAGTTGTAGGAGAACAGGTCGATGGCGCGGGTGCTGTCGCCGTTGTACACAAATAGCGACTGGAAGGGCACGAGGCGCTCGCCTTCCATGGGATAAGCCTTCAGGCTGTTGTCGATGGGTGCCCCGCCTTCCGCGGTAAAAGAGTCCAGCGTAAAGGTGGTGTCCTCGCTTTCCAGCGCCCGCAACACGTCGGGGAAGGCGTTCTCTTTCCAGTCCAGCTCGCTGCCCTCGGGGGCTGGAGCCGTCGTTACTTCTTCAGGGGCCGTGTTGCCTGTGTCGGCACTGTTGGTGCAGGCCCAGAGGCCCGCTGCCAGCAGGGAAGGGAGGAGGAGTTTTCTCATTATTTCTTTTTATAGATGGGTACGGTGCTGCAGGGCTCGCCGTACATGATGCTCTTTACTACAGGGCGCAGCACGCGCGTCACCTCGCCATAGGCATAGGCGTCGATTTGTATGTCGCCGCAACCCTTCACCACTACCCTTTGATCAGTAAGGGGTGCCACGTCAAGGGCGGCCAGGTTCTTCAGCACGATATGACGGTAGAGCTCGGCTTCGGTGCCTACCAGCACTTCGGCCGCCACGGGCTGCAGGTAGGTAACCACCAGCATATAAGCCCACAGGGGGATGATGGCGTCGGCCGTGCAGGTGATGGCCACGTTTCTGCCTTCATAAGCGCTCCAGTCGGTATTCTTCAATGCCTCGCGGAAGTCTTTTTCCTTCAGGATAAGGCCCATGAACAGGTGGTCCTTCAGGTCAAAGGTGACGATCCCGCCTTGGGGCAGGTAGGCTTCCAGGTTCAGGGTAATGAGCCCGCTCTCCGCTACTTTGTTTACGATTACTTCGCTCATAGGGGGCAAAGTTAGCGAAATGGTGAGTGGTGAGTGGTCTGTGGTGAGTAGGGCCCCTGTGTTTTGGCATTTCCTTTAGAACGAGTTATGCTATCGATTAAAGAAAACCCCTGCTGCAAGACCTGTAAAATCCCTTTTTGCTGTAAACGAACCTCACTAACTACTGACCACTCACCACTCACCCTCCTGACCATGATCACTTTACGTTCCATGGGAATAGTTGTAACTTTAAAAGAATCAGTTCTTTCTTTTCTTCACTTTTTAAATGAAGCTATATGAACACCGCAGATCGTATCCATAACCTGGAACATTGGGGTGATACCCACCACCCGATGTGGTTAGACATAATCCGTATAGCATTGGGCGTCTTTTTCCTCATTAAAGGCGTGCAGTTCCTGAACAACATGAGTGCGTTTATTACTGAGCTGGGAGGTACTTTCTCCTGGAATGCCTTTGCCCTGATGATGATCAGCCACGTGGTAGTGTTTGCCCACTTGGTCGGCGGCCTGTTCCTGGCCCTGGGGCTGTTTACTCGCGTAGCGTGCATCATCCAGATCCCCATCCTAATCGGGGCGCTGCTCTTCCTGGCCAACAACCGCACGGCCCTGGAGCCGTACAGCCAGTGGGTAGTGACGCTGGTCGCCCTGCTGCTGACCGTCTTCTTCCTCATCGAAGGCAACGGCCCGCTGAGCGTGGAGCGCTACTTCGACGAGAAGCCCAAGGCACCAAGGAAACCGGTTCAGCATACTTAAGGTGAGCACCCTATCCAGCATGACCGAACGGGTATAAACATTCCAAAGCACTCCCATTTGGAAGCAGGTGACTATTGCTCATACAACTCTATAGGCAGGCCGTCGGGATCGGGGAAAAAGGTGAATCGGCGGCCTGTGTATTCATCCACGCGTATAGGCTCGGTCGTGATCCTCTTCTGCTGCAGGGCCCGGATGGCTTCCTCTATGTTCTCCACGCGGAAAGCGATATGCCGGAGCCCCACCGCCTCGGGATGCGATGGCCGTGGCGGAGGATGGGGAAAAGAGAAGAGCTCGATAAGATACGTGCCGTCCAGGGAGAGGTCCAGCTTCCAGGAGTCGCGCTCCTGACGATAGACCTCCTGCTGTACTCCAAAGCCCAATACTTCCGTATAAAATCTCTTGGAGCGCTCGTAGTCGGAGCAGATAATGGCAATGTGGTGCAGGCCGGAAAGCAGGGGCATAGGTCTTTGTTTCGTGAGGGCAAAGGTAGCGTGGTATCCCTTTACATGATAGGCCTTACAGGCGCCGCACGTCCACCCTCCCGGTCGACCTTATCCACTTCACCATGCCCAGTTCCCGGTGCAGCCATACCGTGCCGGGGTAAGTGGTATCGGGCCATTTGCTGAGCAGGGTAAACTGTAGGCAGTTCCTGACCTGCCGGTCATTAATGGAGAGGCGGGTGCGCCCAAAGCCGTGGAGTACCATGCTTTTCTTTCCGTTCTCTATGATTACGGTATCCTTCTTCCGTACCCGCCCGGGGATAAAGGTCCAGAGGTCGTCGGAGACAAAGTCCCGCAGGTCTTTCCGCCGGTGCATAGGCACCACCCATAGCGAGTCGTTGCGTAATATGGTGGTGGCGAAAAGAAAGTGGAAGTTGTTAATGGTGGCATCCACCCGGAGCGTGTCTTCGGTTTTGATGGTATAGTAGGCTCTGGCGCCTTTATGCCGGATGCTTTGGAAGACGATCTCCGTAGTATCGTGAACGGTATCGAGCGGGCTGACGACCCCAAAGGCTCTTTCTATTTGTTGGTAGATG
>DASWYM010000505.1:0-4149 GCA_036404975.1 Chitinophagaceae bacterium | reverse complement strand
CCTTTCTCCTGGCGCTGGCCTCCTCCGGCCAGAAACCAGGTGTGTGGGTTCGTTTTGTAGACACAACCACCAACCTCTCCGGCTATAAAGATCTAAACGGAATCATCAAAATACCCGCAAAGTTCCAGCATCACTATGCCGACAGCTTTTACAATATCATTGCTGTGGACGAGCGGGTTGACAATTCCTATAAGCACTACTATCTCCTCAAAGGGGGCCGTCAGGTGGCTCAAGACAGCCTCTACGCCGTTGACTTTATGGCGGACTGCGAAAGCGAAGGCAAGATCCTGTACTACGACCGTGTGAAAGATAGGGTGGGCTTCCTCGACAGTACTGGGGTAGCCATCATTCCGGCTGTCTACAATTACGCTTCCTCCTTTCGCAACGGGTTCGCTGTTGCCTGCCGCAATGCCAGTAGGCACTGCTGGGATGGAACAGGCGACACGACAAACTGCGAACACTGGGGCTGGAAAGGCGGCGAAACGATCCTGATCAATGAAAAGAACGAAGTGCTGGCCGACAGCCTGAGCGTGGACACCTATGACCTGAACTGGTACTCCCTGCGCATCAATGATCCCACGGTGGACACTTCGCTATTTGTAAGCATCCCCGGGCGAAACGGTAAGGTCTACTCCTTTATCGACTATGCCAGGGAATTCCGGCAGTGGTTTACTAACGTGTTTGTCCCCAGCCTGCAAGACCATAAGTTCAGGGAGCATCTATTTACTGAAATAACCTACTGGTCTGATGAAGACGGGTGGACGGGCCTGGACAAGGAGGCTTTTACAAGAATGTTTCCTACGGTACTGACGGAAGAAAGATTCAGAGAAACCGCCCTGAAGAAGATCTCCATGGACTCTTACCCCTTCAATTACCTGATCTACGAGAAGCCCCTGTATAAAAAATACATGGGAGCCTGTGGCGAACCCGATGACAGCCGCTTTCCCTTGTTCACTGTGCTCCTGAACTACCACAAAAAGCAGGTGACACCATTTCCTCCCAACTATGCAGGGCAGGAACACCTTTCCGACTTTGACAAAGCTTACGAACTGGACTACCAGGAGCATTTCGAGTTCCTGAGAACAGAATAAGGCTATAAGCTGCTGGGTGTATCGCTGAAACGATAAGACGCTCTTCGCAGACTCAGCAACATTCAATAAACGTAACTGTCTTACACTTGTAAGGCACAGGTCCTGTTTGTATATTCATGTGCCGACAACAACATTTATCAAACTGTAGCCTGTGAGAACAAACGCGTCCACAATCAAATCCTGGTGCGGTGCCGGAGCGGCCTTCATCACGCTCCTCGGATTCGTGTGGCACTACCTGTACGACTTGTCCGGGGAGAATAATATCCTGGGCGCTATCGTACCGGTCAACGAAAGCGTGTGGGAACACCTCAAGCTGGGCTACTGGGGCCTGCTGCTGTTTTCGGTGGTCGAGTACTTCTTTATCCGGTGTAAAGTAAACAACTATTACCTCGCTAAACTGACCGGCCTATTGGTGCTTGAGGATTGCATCCTCCTGGTTCACTACACCTACCTTGCCCTCAGCGGGCACATCAGTATTGGAATCGACATCGCTTCCTTTGTTATGGCAGTAGTGCTCTGCCAATACGCAGCCTGTACGATTTACCGGGCACCGGCTGGCAGCAGGAGGCGGGAAAGGCTGGCGGTGGCAGCATGGGCAGCCCTCGGTATCTTGCTGGTGATCACTACCTATTTCCCGCCCCGCTACGAGATCTTCCGCGACAGGAACACGAACGCCTTTGGTATAGAAAAAAGAACTGCTTCTTCAGAATAAGGAAACCTGCCACTGGCCATTATATATCCAGGCAAGAATGCAGCAACATCCGGCTTCTTTTGGACCGGAATGCCGAACTTCAGGGTATGGCACAATATTCCTTAAAGGAAAAGTAATACAAGCTCCTGTGCGCAAACGCTACCTCCATTACCTTGGCCTAACCCTGTTCGGGCTGCTGGCCATTATAGCCCTGCTGGCCACCATCCTCCCGGTATTCCCTTCCAAGGAATGGTATATCCGCATCTTCGACTACCCGCGGCTGCAAACCTTTATCATCTCGCTGCTGGCGCTAGGGTGGTACACCTACTTCTACCATAAGCGCGGAAAGCGGGGTATCCTGTTTGTGATCATGTTCGGTATTGTCATTGTCGTGCAAGCCTACAAGGCCTGGCCCTATACGCCTTTTGGTAGCAAGCAGGTGCTGGATGCCACCATCGCGGAGAACGACGCTTCCACGGTGAGCCTGCTGATCTGCAATGTGCTGCAGACCAACACTTCTTACGAAAAGGTGATCGAAAAGGTGGAGCACTACCGTCCCGACATCTTTATTACTACCGAATCGGACAGTACCTGGCAACGGGCCTTGAGCCCGATTGAAAAGGACTATCCCTACCGCGTTCCCATCCCTTTGAGCAACACCTACGGCATGCACCTCTATGCGCGCCTGCCCCTGCAGCGAACCTCCGTGCGCTACCTGGTGGAGCCCGATATACCTTCCGTCCGCACGGCGGTACAGCTACGCTCCGGGGCCTGGATCACCCTGTTCATCGTGCACCCGCGCCCGCCGGTACCGGGCGAAAGCTCCGACAGCCGCGAGCGCGATGCCGAGATCATCCTGGTGGGCAGGGAAGCCCGCCGCGAAAAGGGAGGCGTGATCGTAGCCGGCGACTTCAACGACGTGGCCTGGTCGGAAACCACCGAGCTGTTCCAGGAAGTAACCGGCTACCTAGACCCCCGCCGCGGCCGCGGCTTTTACAATACCTTTCATGCCCGCTACCCCATTTTCCGCTGGCCGCTCGACCATATATTCCACAGCCGCCATTTCCGGCTGGTGACCCTGGCCCGCACCGGCCGGGTGAACAGCGACCACTTTCCCATATTCGTGAAGCTTAGCTACGAGCCCTCCGAAAAAGAGGAGCAGTTACCGGTGAAAAAAGAGCCGTCGACAGAGAAAGAAGCCACCGAAACCATTAAAAAGGGAACCTATGATCCCGATGCACCCGGAGAATAACCCGACCTTTGCGCGCACAACCATCTACCATGAACCGCCTGATCACCGAACGACTTGCTTTGCTTACGATAGCCACGATACTGTCACTGATCGTATTGTTTCACCTGCTGATCCTCACCGGCGTCATGCCTTTTGATATCGTATGGGGTGGACGGCTGTCCAGCCGCGAGCAGATGCTGCGCTTCGAGACGCTTTCCATCGCGCTCAACCTCCTGATGCTGGCAGTGGTTGGCGCACGGGCGGGCATCATCGGCAGGAACATTCCTCCCAGATTGATCACCATAGCCTTGTGGATCATGGCTGTTCTTTTTGGGCTCAACACCGTGGGTAACCTATTGTCGCAAAACGCCCTGGAAAGGATGATCTTCACACCCCTGACACTAATATTATCCATACTTTGTTTCCGCCTGGCCACCGGTAAAAGGGTGAAGGCTGTTGATGCCGGATAACGGACACTGGAGTTTTAAACCTCCCAAAAAGACTGTAACTTCAAAGGACCTGAAACACAACCAACATGAGAAAGTTAACCACTGAGATCAAATGGGCCCTCGTCTTTGCCCTGGTCACCCTCGCCTGGATGGTGGGCGAAAAGCTCACCGGCCTGCACTCTACCCACATCGATAAGCACGCCACCTACACCAACTTCTTTGCCCTGCCGGCCATCGCCCTGTATGTGCTGGCCCTGCTCGACAAGCGCAGGAACGATTACGGCGGCGCCATGACCTGGAAGCAGGGGTTTATCAGCGGTTTGTTTATTACCCTCTTTGTCACCATCCTAAGCCCGCTCACCCAGGTCATCACTTCGCTGCTGATCACGCCCGAGTTCTTTCCCAACGCCATTGCCCACGCCGTCAGCACCGGGCAAATGACCCAGGCCGAAGCCGAAGGTCATTTCAACCTCGCGGCCTACATCAAAATGGGATTCATAGGTGCACCGGTCATGGGCCTGGTCACCTCGGCCCTCGTAGCCCTCTTCACCCGCAAGCGCAGGCCCGAAACCCGCGAAGGCCGGGTGGATGTCGTGTTTGCCGAAGGGCCTAAAAAGCCGGCAAACTAGTAAAGCAAGGAGCGCTTTTTTCCTGCCAGACCTTTGACCCTGCCAGCGTGACCTCTCT
>DASWYM010000504.1:0-4715 GCA_036404975.1 Chitinophagaceae bacterium | reverse complement strand
TATTGAAGATCACGCTCACCAGGTGCAGGCGGTCGCCCTGCAGGGTGGTGTCGCCCTCGGTGGTGACGTGCACCGTGGCACCGTGCTTCTCGAATTGCAGGCGCATCGAGGAGGTCACTTCGTCCACCAGTGCCCGCATGTCCAGCGGCTCGTATTTCAGGTCGATCTCGCGCTTCTCGAACATGGAGAGCTTCAGCACCTTGTCCACCAGCAGCGACAGGCGTTGCAATTCGTTGGATGAGATATCGAGGTATTCCTTCGACTTTTCGGCCGGCAGGCTACCGTTGAAGGAGCGGAGCGCCTCGATGGCCACGCTCACCGTGGCAATGGGCGTCTTCAGCTCGTGGGTAATATTGGAAATAAAGTCGTTCTTGATCTCGGCCAGGCGGCGCTGGTGCAGCAGGTTGCGGTACAGCAGCGTAAACGAACCGATGGTAAAGGCCAGCAGGAAGAGGGACAGCAGCACCGGTGCCAGGATACGCTTCAGCAGGTAGGGGCTCGTATTGCCCAATTGCAGCTCGTAGGTGATAGGGTAGCGGAAGCCCGTGGTCACGCGGTTGTAGCGGCGCTCTTCACCTTCCTCGTCGGGTTGCGCCAGGCGCGTAATGCTAAAGGGCACTTCCAGGTTCTGGCTCTCCATGCGACTGGCAAAGGCGGTGCGGATCTCTCCTACCGTCAGGGTGTCCTTTTCGTTTTCCATGTTGTAGAGGAAGTCCATGAGCTGCTTGCGGCTACGCATCTTCGAGGGGCGGGCCGTGTCGCCTTGCGGGCGCTCGGCCATCGCCAGGGTACGGCCCGAATCGCGGGCCTGCTCGCCCAGCACGTGCATGATGCGCATCAGCTTGCGGGTGGGGGTGGGCTCGGCACGCCCGGTACCATGACTACCCCTTACCAGGCTCCGGGGTAGCGAAGAATCCATCATCAGCCGGTCGATCTTCAGGCGAGAGGCCTGCAGGGTCTGCACCGCCTCGCGGAAGGCAATATTGCTCCGGATATCCAGGGTGCGCTCCTCGCGCTCGTATGCCTTCTTCAGCCAGTAGAGCTGGAAGGCCGCAATACCAATGATGGTCAGCGTCATCAGCACCGGCATCCACTTGATATGTTTCCACAATTGTCGCATCGGAACAAAGTTATCCCATATCCTTGCCGTTCATACGGTTCTTAACCTTTATTAACGTAGTTGCAACGTGTATTAACACATTGTGAAAAAGGGGTGCATTACATTTGGTAAAATCTACTGCCATGAAAAAGGTATTGCTAGCCCTTGGGCTGGTCTTTTCCCTCACCGGTTTTGCCCAGATGAAGCAGGGCAAGGTGGTGTACGAACGCACCATGCAGCTGCAGTTCCGCCCCCGCGGCGACGGCATGGAACCCAGCAATATGCCGCAGTCGCGCAAAGACCATTTCGAGCTGGCTTTCAATGCCGAAGGGTCGCTGTGGCAGAACATCCCGGCAGCGGAAGGCGATGGCGGCACGGTGAGCGGCCCCGGCTTTGTGATGCGCTTTAGCGGTGTGAACGACGTCATTCATTTCAACTTTGCCGCCGGCAGGCGCCTCGACCAGCGCGAGCTGTTCGACCGCGAGTTCCTCGTAATGGACTCGGTGCGCAAGCTGGCCTGGAAGATCAGCGACGAAACCAAAGATGTACTGGGACACTCGGCCCGCAAGGCCACGGCCCAGCGCATCGAGCAGCGCCCGCGCATCACCATGGAGAACGGCGAGATGAAGCGCGAGATGGTGTCCGACACGTCCGCTGTAGTGGCCTGGTTTGCCACCGACATACCCGTGCCCGCGGGCCCACAGGAGTTCGGCGGCAGCCTCCCCGGTCTTATCCTGGAACTGGACGTGAACCGCGGCCGCGTGGTGTACAGGGCCATTGAGTTATCGCCGAAGGTGAACACGGCTTCCATCAAAGAACCCAAAGGCGGCAAGCGCGTAACCGCTGAAGAATTCAACAAGGAGCGCGACGCCCTGATGGAGGAAATGCGGAAGAACAATCCCGGGGGCAGAAGGATGATAATTAGGAATTGAGAAGGAATTAGGAATTGGGGGATTAGGAATTAGGGAGAGAAGTAATCCGTCTATTAAGAGCTTTTAGCAGTTATAGTTTAAGTCAAGAAAATGGCACCTGGGGAGGTGTCATTTTCCTTTTAGGGCACCATAAGAATCAGAAGGGAACCACGAAACACAAAGAATCATATTACACGAAGGGAATGTGCAGATGTAGATATGCAAATGAGTGAATGTGAAAATGGGTCTGTCTGAGCAAGACCACACGGACCCGGAGGAGCCAAAGGTCGGTAGTACCGCCAGCCCCAGGAGGAACCCTGTCCTGCAAGGGAATACCTTCCACTACCTGTCAAGAATGGTTGTGCCAACAGGAGCCCTGCCGCGTAGCGGCTACCTGTTGGTAGAAACAACGATCCCAAGAGAAGCCATGCGCCGTAGGTGCTACCTGTAAGTTATAGGACTCTTGCCTTCCTAAAGGACAGAGGCTGACCACTAACGCGGCCCCCACGGAGCCACCTTTTCGCTACACGACGTCTACAAACACGCCACTCCTAACGGAGTGGGGCACACCTCCTGGATGTACCCAAAAGAAAATGACGCCCAAGGGCGTCATTCGTTATCTGTACTAAGTCCGGTGTCTACATCTGTTGGTTCAATGACTCATTGACTTAATGACTCAATGACTAGCAATCAGCTAAAAGCTAGCAGCTAGAAGCTATCAGCTTATAGCTATCTCCCTTCAATCACATGTCCCTGCTCCTCGTCCTCACGTTCTTTGTCGTAGATCAGCAGGCTCACCTTCCATTCGGGAAACTCGAAGTTGAGCTGCACCTCCACCTTCAATTTGGCCAACGGCACGGGCGGATGGGCGGGCGTGAGCACCGAGGTGGCAAAGCCAATGCTTTCGTCCGGCTCGGCATAAGGTCCGCGCAGGGTGTACATGTCGGCCACGTACTTGATGTTCATTCCTTTCAGTTGCTGGTAAAGCCACTTGTACTTCTGGGCGGCTTTCTCATAGTCCTCGGTCACCAGCATGGTGCTCTGCCAGGTGACCACTTCCTTACCCTCGGCGCTGTACTTCATGATGGTGGCATCCTGCGCGCCATCGGGCTTGACGGTCGACAGGTACTCCACGGTCTGTGGGTTCTTGTTGATCACCTCGCCGCGGATCTGCGCATAATGCTGCGGGTATTGCTCCACTACTTTCTGGATATCGGAGCGGAACGCAGAGCTCATAGGCAGGGCGGAAGAGGATGTTTTCAGCGCGGGGAACTTAAGCCCTAATTGTGCGGATGCGGAGGTGGACAATAAAATGGCGGTAATGGCAGTTAAGAGTCTTGGGCATTTCATAGCAGGTAATTGATTTGGACAGCAAAATAAGAGAAATCCACAATTTTTCTTTGTTTATCCACAATTATTTAGTATTTTTCTCAACTCTTACAGTCTTTAAACCATCCACATATGAAAAACAGACGCATCAAACATTCACGCCAGGAAACGAAAATCTATGAAAGCTATTACAAGCCTTCTTTCAACCTCTGGCTGTTTCTGAAATCGATCTTAGGTGTTTTGATCTTTGGACGTTCGACCGTGGCAGCTAATGGCTACACACCGCTCTCCAAGCGCTTGCACAAATAAGACGCATCGATAGCATCCCCTATCCGCCCAGGCGGAGGGGCCAGACAACCTGCTTATCTAACCGAAAAACCCCGACAGTTCAGCTGCCGGGGTTTTTCTTTTATGCGGGAGAGGAACAAATAAGTAACGAAGACACGAAGGAAATGTGCGAATGTGCAAATATGCAGATGTGCGAATGAAAGAACCCTGCATGGCTATATTCATTACTGAATGCAGGCACCCTGCTTCTTAAGAGATGCCTATTCTAACATCTTCTATACCTTACTCAAAAGAAAAGAGACCGCTTCTGCGGTCTCTTTATATGTTTTCGTGTTTCTTAGCGTCTTCGTGCCACTGGACTCCACTCACCACTCACCATTCACCACTCACCCCCTTAATACCTCATCCTCATTTCCCGGCCGCGGCTGCTTTGCTGCACCGGCATGTTCTTGCCACCCATGCGGTTCAGCTTATAGGTGAACGACAGGAGGAAGAAACGTTGCAGCACCGTGTTCTGCACGTCCTCGATATAGTTCTCCGTCGCCTCGCGCGTGATGCTCTGGTTTTGTTTCAGCAGGTCGTACACCGACAGCTTCACCTCGCCACGCTTGCTCTTAAAGAGCTGCTGCCCCACCGAGGCATTCCACATCGAATAGGCCTGGTTGAAGCCGTCGGCCCGGCCGGCATAAGCCGTATAATCGAAGTCCGAGGACAAGATAAAGCCCTTGGGCGACGAATAGGTGGCGTCGATGGAGAACACCTTCGTGTAGTAATTATCATTGCGATCCTGCTGGATGGTGTATTGCACCGAGTTCCAGTTAAGTCCACCGCTCAGGCCCACGTCCACCAGTTCCTTGAAGTTGTAGTTCAGGCGCAGGTCCTGGCCGATAAGGGCATTCTTGCTGTAGTTCTTCCGGCCGTTCAGCAGGCCCACGTTGCGGTCATAGTTAAAGCGCGTGGTAGTGTTGATGTTGCCACCCTGCATGCGCTTGATGGGCAGGCCGAAGTTAAAGTTACCATTGATGCTATAAGCCCCGCTCACGTTCTCCGGGCGGCTCAGCTGCTTACCGCCGGGCAGCTGGGTGGTG
>DASWYM010000503.1:0-17447 GCA_036404975.1 Chitinophagaceae bacterium | reverse complement strand
CTACAAGCGTTCCGATGATCGCATCCGCGAAGACATCAGCGACCGCCTGGCTGATGACCCTTATGTGGACGCTTCCGATATAGAAGTAAAGGTGAATGAAGGCGAAGTGATACTGGAAGGCCATGCCGAAAACAAGAACGCCAAACGTCGGGCAGAGGACATTGCTGAAGCTGTGTCCGGGGTGAAAAATGTGTCCAATCACCTGAAGGTTAGTCACTCCACCGCTACCGTAGGGAGCTCCCGTGTGTACTCCGACCGTGAAGACGACAGGGACCGCAACCGCAGGCGCGGATGGTTTTAATGAATAAAGCCTTTATCATAAACGCCTCCCCGGAGGCGTTTATTTATTTACCCAACGGTACTTAACCGGATATCAACATCTGCATTGGCAGATATCTACTTAAGAAACGGGTCGTTTAAAGCCATTGGAGATTGTATGAGCTTGCTGAGCCTTAACAAATCCTACTAAACTTTTAAAGGAAACAGCAGTCACACTATAAACATTAATATACCAGCCATGAATAAACTACTCCTTCTTTTACTGCCACTGATGAGCCTGGGCTCGATTGATGCTTCCGCCCAGACCGTACGGGAGAACCTCGACAAGCTGGCTAAGGACCCTAAAACTGCAGAGAATGCTGCTAAAGCTGATGTGTACATCCATAAGAAGAACAGGACCATTTCGGACTCCAGCCAGCAGGCGGCACAGAAGCAACCTGCCACTACCCGGAAGAAAAAGTCGAAAAACTGCCATAAAAGCTAATAAAAAAGTCCTGCCGGCCGGCAGGACTTTTTTATTAGCACTATCTTCAAAGCTTCCGCTCCAGGGAAAGCTTAACGAATTAATGTCGCTTCGGGTCCACCATTCCTTTAAAGGAAGGACGGTCCAGCACTTTATTACCTGCAGATGCCTGCGACTTGTAACGGGCCATCTCTGTCGACAGGGTTGACTCCTCCTGCATGCGGAACGCACCGGTGCCGATATAAGAAAGCACACTGGCCAAGCTCGACTCGCCCACATCACCCCAGTCCTTGTCCAGCCCGTCGGCCACCGTTTTGTCTACCGGGATGCCATTGAAGTAGTTACCCTCACCGTTCTTATTGGTGGTGCGGAAAGATACCGGGAAGATATACCAGTCGGCTACCGGGATGGGGAAATACCCCACCGGCTTGCCATACGTACTGCGGGGACCCACCAGCTTTATATTCATATAAGGCTTCAGGTTGTTGATCAGCAATTCAGAGGCTGATGCCGTACTGCCGCTTACAATAAAGAACAGGCGGCTTGGATTCAATGACCCTAGCTTACGGAAATTGGTCGTGCTGTTGTACTGGGTATACTTATCATTGAACTGCTGCTTCATCATTACGTTCCCACTGGCTGAAGGCGTTACCAGGTAGTTGGCCAGTTTCTCCTGTACGGTCACATAACCGCCGCCATTATAGCGCAGGTCCACTATCACATCGGTAACACCGGAGGAAGCAAAGCGGCTAAATGTCCTTTCGAACTCGTTATAGGTGTTCGTGGTATCTCCCATAAAGGAATTGAAGACCAGGTACCCCACCTTAGTGTTGTTTACCGAATATACGGTATCCAGGTAGAGGGGCTTTTCACGATATGTGGCTGCCGCTAGCGATACGTCCACACTGTTACCGTCGTGCTTCTGGAAGGTAAAGGTAGAGTTGGCGCTTTCCCAAACCCCCTTTACAATAAAATCAGCATTACCGGTAGTGATGTTGGTGCTGCCATTGATCTTGGTAATACGCCACCCCCTGCGGACCCCGGCCCTGCCGGCAGGCGATTCTTTCTCCACGCTCCGGACCCTGAGGTCTCCTTCTGTGCGGAAAAATACGTCCATACCGAAGTCTCCGGCAATACCCGCACTTACTCCGTCCCATTCGGCTTTGGTCACGCCAAAGCTCCAGCGGTCAACAGGGCCGGTAAACCCGGGTTCCGTGCTGTACTGGCGTATGGCCGTCATGATGTCATCGGGAGTGGAATAACCGCTGGCATTGAAGTTTGAAGGTATCTGGTTATACCATAAATAAATGTCCCGTGTATACGCCACAACCGTATCCTTCATGCTGGAAGCGCTGGCAGGCGGGTTAGGTGTAGGTTGATTATTTTCCTGTACGTCTTCTTTCTTACAGGCCGATAGTATTCCCAGTCCTAACAAAAAGGAAAGGAGCAGGCGACTTTTTAGTGTGTGCATATGTGGTTTTAATAAGGATTTCTGAAGGTATGAAGCAATTGAGCAAATTCTTTGCTTAAATATGTTATAATTAATGAATTAACAACCCTGTAAGGCCCTTTAGCGGCCAGAATACTTGGTTTGACGTTTCCGTGATAATCAAAGCTCAGGATTTATGCATATCCCGTCCTGGCGTATAGGCCACCATATTAAAAAAGTGCCTACTTTCCGCTTTCCATTCACAGTCAGATACTTTTGCAAAGCAAAAAAGCTTACGCCTTTTAAAAGCCTACATTTCCAATATGAGAAAAAGTACCTCTTTACTGTTAATATTCCTCACTTCCCTGGCTTCACTTTCCGGTTACCTGTTGTCGAAGGCCTCGCTGGCAGGCAAGATTGGGATCACCCTGGTGTATAAAGAATATTCGTTCCTGAAAGTATGGTGGCAGGGAGCCCTGGTGGTGCTGGCCTGCTGGCTGGTATTCTTACTGGTGCAAGGCTGGGTAAGCCGTAGGGCTAAAGGCGGTAACTCAGCCATGGCGCATGTGGTGTCTATCGTGCTGGCGGCCATAGGCCTTTACTTCACCTACCAGGATTTCCGGAACGAGCTTTCCCACCGCCTGCTGGGCGAGCGGTTCCATTTAGGAGGCTACCTGTTCTGGATCGGCTGGATGATCATTAGCTTGTTTTACCTATTCCGGGGCAGGAAATAACAGCAAAGACATGCGAACAAGTGCAGGCATCCTGCTTTACCGGCTCCGGAATAACTACCTGGAGGTATTCCTGGTTCATCCTGGCGGCCCATACTGGAAGGGCAAGGAGGAAGGCGCCTGGTCGATTCCGAAAGGCGAGTTCGGAGAGGGCGAAGATGGGCTGGATACAGCCCGCAGGGAATTCGGGGAAGAAACCGGCCAGGAGATCAAAGGCTATTTTATTGACCTGGGTGTAGTACAGCAAAAGGGTGGAAAACAGGTTTATGCCTGGGCCGTAGAGGGGGATATTGATGCGGAGAAAATACGATCCAACAGCTTCCGGCAGGAATGGCCCTATAAATCCGGCAAGTGGATCACCGTCCCCGAGGTAGACAAAGGCGGCTGGTTTTCGGTGGAAGAAACCCGCCATAAGATCAACCCCGCCCAATTTGAATTCATCGACCGCCTGGTGGCACTTTTAAAGCAGTCCGATCAAAAGGAGTCATGAATCTTATTGGAGTTTTCCTTCTTATTTTCGCGCCTGTTTTTCACTAATGGAAGTAGAAGTATACCAATTGGTCCTGTTGTGCCTGGCTGCCTTTACCGCAGGTTTTGTGGATGCCATAGTGGGCGGAGGAGGACTGATCCAGACACCGGCAGCCCTGGTACTATTGCCCTCCTACCCAGTGGCCTCGGTGATTGCCACCACCAAGATCCCTTCCTTTAGCGGAACTTCCTTTGCTGCCTACCAGTACGCCCGCAAGGTGGATATAGACTGGAAGTTTATTTCCATCGTGGCGACCATCGCCTTCTTTTCCTCGTATACGGGCTCCTACCTGCTCACGCTGGTAAGCAACTCGTTTATGAAGCCGGTACTGCTGGTGGTGCTTTCGGGCGTGGCCGTTTACACCTTTGCCAAGAAAAACTTTGGACAGCACACCCTCAAGAGCCATTCCCGCCAGGTAGAGTTGGTTTATGCCGTGCTGATCAGCCTGCTGATCGGTTTTTACGATGGCTTTATAGGGCCGGGCACCGGCTCTTTCCTCATCCTTGCATTTATTTCACTGTTGGGCTTCGATTTCCTGCATGCTTCTGCCAATGCCAAGATGGTGAACCTGGCTACCAACCTGGGCTCCATCACCCTATTTATACTCCAGGGGAAAGTTCTTTGGCTCTTTGCCCTGCCCATGGCGCTCAGCAATGCACTCGGCGGTGCTATCGGTGCCCGTCTTGCCATTATGAAGGGTAATAAGTTTATCCGGGTCTTCTTCTTGCTGGTAGTGATCGGCACCCTGATCCGCTTTATGTTCGACGTATTCTAGGCGGGGCTCCGGTTTCAAAACAGGTCCGGTAAAGCAGGTGGGTATGGCATAATTATGTTGTGCTTCTCCTGAAAAATAGCTGTCATGAAAGAACAGGACCATTTGCACCAAGCCCCCCCCGGCAGCGGGCAGGAGCAAAAGGAAAAGGCTGAGCCTATAACCTCCGACACGATCAAGAACGCCCATGCGGCCGGTGATGGGGCGATGGAACGCAGCCTGGACTCCGTCCCCGATGAAGAGGAATTGAAGCGGGACAATAAAGGCCGTCCCCAGCGCCCGCAACAGTACTAAACAATCATTAAATAATGCAGTATGGAAAAATTGTTTACCACCGATCTGACGATCAACGGAAGAAAAGCTTCCTATGAAGTGATCTTTGAAAACGACGCTTACGTGTTCCACCCCCGGAATGCCGGCGAGCACCCAGCCTTTGCCGTAAAGCGTGAAGAGGACGAGTGGCACCCGCAGGGCCAGATGGAAGCAGGGGTAAGAGAGGAAGCGATTGCTTTGCTGGAGAACTACCTGCTCTCACAGCATTAAAATTGTGGTCCCTCTGACATACATATACACACTATACTATCTGTGAAAAAGGTCACTCGTCTCCCACAGACGTTGTTGACCTTTTTCTATATCATGGTAGCCCATTTCCCCAATATGATATCCGGAAAAGGTTTAGAATAGCTGAAAACGGGAAATCTGGATATTTCCTAATCATTTTCTAATGCCGAAGAACAATTGGAATGGTGTTTGGAATTTATAGAGTATAAAACAGAGTGTTATGTTCCCGATGTGGTTTTTTATAATATTGATTGTGTTGATTGGATACCTGCTTTATATCACCCGTCCCAGTGAAGAAAGCTTTACCATGATGTGTAAGAACCAATTAGACAGGGTGAACTACTGGCTGCGTCCTAATAGCCGTATGTAAACGAATATTCTTTCTCTATATATACCTGGAAAGATGGCTCATTGGGGCCATCTTTCCTTTTTCTATCCGGTGTTATCAATTCGCCTCGCCGACCGCAGGTAATGCAGGTAATCATACCTCCCAACAAACCTTGGCTGGCCTCGGAAAAGAAACCTTTCATACACCCGGTGGACCTGCCACACAAAACTGCTTTGCTCCCCTTATTAATCATCCTAACTTGAAGAAAAACTAGGCTATGAAATTCCTGGTCTCACTCCTGCTGGGACTGGCAACCGGCCTACAGGGCTGTGCACAGGCCAACCAGCAGGAAGCCCAAATTGGTCCCCGTACAGGAGGACCCTGTGAAGGGTGTGAAGCCATCTACGAGTCGCCTGTACCTTTCGGGCGGCTATCCTGGCGCGACACCCTGCCTGATTATGGAGGTTCCGGCGAAAAGCTCCACCTCGGAGGTACGGTTTACAAAGCTGATGGCCGCACACCCGCTCCCGGTGTGGTGCTCTACATCTACCACACCGACCAGACGGGAGTGTACCCCACACACGGTAACGAAAAAGGCTGGGATAAGCGGCATGGCTACCTGAGAGGTTGGATCCGGACCAACAGCAAGGGGGAGTACGCTTTTTATACCCTGAAGCCCATTGGCTACAATAATGGAAGAGCCCCTGCACACATTCATATCACGGTGAAGGAGCCCGATGTGAACGAATACTGGGTTGATGAATACCTTTTTGCCGACGACCCGCAATTAAGTAAAGAAGACAGGGAACGGGCGTCGGGACGTGGCGGTAGTGGTTTAGTTCAGACACAGAGAAAAGGGGATATATTAGTGGCCAAAAGGGACATCATCCTGGGAAAGAATGTTCCGGGTTACCAATGATATAGGAAGAGCGCACAGCATTGAACACTCCTGTGCGACAAATTGCCGTAATGACTTAATCCTGGTTTACGCGTGCCAGGAGCCGGTCCTTAGGCTGCATAAATGCGTTCCCCGAAAATGAGACTCCCGATGCGCACCATGGTGCTCCCCTCTTCTATGGCTATGGTATAATCGCCACTCATACCCATAGACAATATGGAAAGATTGACGTTGGCAGCAGCTGGTCTTTTATAGCGATCAAACAAGCCTTTGAGTGTGGCAAACTCCTTTCTTACCTGCTCATGGTTATCCGTGAAGGAAGCCATTCCCATAAAGCCGCTAATACGGACATTCTTTAGCCCCTGGAGGTCGGCTGCCCCCGACGAGAACAGGGCCTCCAGTTCTGCACTGTCGAAGCCAAACTTGGTTTCTTCCTGTGCAATGTGTACCTGGAGCAGCACATCCAACACGCGGCCTGCCTTAAACGCCTGCTTATTGATCTCTTTCAGCAGCTTCTCACTGTCCACACCATGAATAAGATGCACAAAGGGGGCAATGTACTTGACCTTGTTGGACTGCAGGTGGCCAATAAAGTGCCAATGAATGTCTGAAGGAAGTTGCGCCTGCTTATCCGCCAGTTCCTGCACGTAGTTCTCGCCGAAGTCCCTGTGGCCCAGGTTATAGAGCTCCCTGATCGCTTCCACCGGCTTGGTTTTACTAACGGCAACCAATACTACATCCTGGGGTTCCAGTTGTTTTCTAATCTCTTCATACTTATTTTCGTTGATCAGCATGACTTGGTGATTGTAAGTACTACAAAATTAGGTCAAGTGGCCTAATGCATATACTTTGTTATGGCGACAAAAAAAAGAAGGCGCTCCCGAAGGGGAACGCCTCTTTTCATTTCAGTGCATTATTACTTCTGCAGGATAGAGCGGCTGATCACAATGCGTTGCACTTCACTGGTGCCCTCGTAGATCTGGGTGATCTTGGCGTCGCGCATCAGGCGTTCCACATGGTATTCTTTTACGTAGCCGTAACCGCCATGGATCTGGACTGCTTCCACGGTAGTCCACATCGCCGTCTCGGAAGAGAATACCTTAGCCATAGAAGAACTCACGGTATAATCTCTTTTCTCATCCTTATCGAAGGCCGCCTTCATGCACAACAGTCTGGCCGCTTCTATGCGGGTAGCCATATCGGCCAGTTTAAAGGCTATGGCCTGGTGGTTGGCGATCTCGGTACCAAAGGCCTTACGCTCTTTGGAATACTTCAGCGACAGCTCGTAAGCACCGCTGGCGATACCCAGTGCCTGGGCTGCAATACCAATACGGCCACCTGCCAGGGTCTTCATGGCGAACTTAAATCCAAAGCCATCTTCCCCGATACGGTTTTCTTTGGGCACCTTTACATCGTTGAACAGAATGGTGTGGGTGTCGGACGCCCGGATGCCCAGCTTGTTTTCCTTTCCACTGACTACCACGCCGGGCCAGTTCTTCTCCACGATAAAGACATTGATGCCCTTGGTGCCCTTGCTCCGGTCGGTATGGGCAATCACCAGGTACACGGAAGCCGATCCCCCGTTGGTGATCCAGTTCTTGGTACCGTTCAGCAGGTAATGGTCGTCCTTTTCCTCCGCGGTAGTTCTTTGTGAGGTGGCATCGCTACCAGCTTCCGGTTCGCTGAGCAGGAAGGCGCCGGTATACAACTCACCGTCCTTCTTTCCCTGGGCCAGGGGTACGAGGTATTTTTGCTTTTGCTCTTCGGTACCGAAGGCCTCCAACCCGTAGCACACCAGGCTATTGTTGACACTCATGCAAACAGAGACGCTGGCATCGATCTTACTGATCTCTTCCATGGCCAGCACATAGCTAACAGTATCCAATCCGGCTCCGCCGTACTCGGGGCTGACCATCATCCCGAGGAACCCCAGGTCGGCAAGTTTCATAACCTGTTCGCGCGGAAACTGCATTTTCTCATCGCGCTCAATAACACCGGGCAAGCATTCGTTTTGTGCGAAGTCGCGAGCAGCCTGCTGGATCATCAGGTGCTCTTCGCTAAGTTGAAAATTCATGTAAAGAATTTAGTGTCGCAAATATAAGGGGAAAGCGGCCATGCACTGGGAGCCCTCCTTGCCTGTGAAGATGGCAACGCATCAAAGAATGGAGTATTTTTAACATGCGTACGGGATATACCGGCATATTATTTTTGGATTAACCTTAGCCAGGAAATCAACCCCCATGAGGGAAAAGCTGCTATATATCTTTCAACAGTTGTCACTAAGGGTGTTATTTGCGGCCCTTACCTTCCTTATTGCCCTTTACATATTTGTGCTGGTGACCGATGAAATATTCATCGATAAGGAAGAAGAGTTCGACCATGCTATGTTTCACTTCCTCCACGATGACCTGACACCGGGACTGATCCGGGTGGCGCGGTTCTTTACATTCTTCGGTAAGCCGGATTTCCTGGTGCCAGCCTACCTTCTACTGATCTTCTACTTCGTACTACGGCAGAAAAAGCAATATGCTATCGAAACAGCCATTATGGGAGGCAGCAGCACGATCCTCCTGTTTGGCCTGAAGGCCCTGTTCCAGCGACAGCGGCCCGACTTTCCAGTGCTCAAGGAATTGAGTGGTTTTAGCTTTCCCAGCGGCCATGCCCTACTAATGTTTGTCTTTTGCAGTATGTTGATCTACATTGTATGGAACAGTCACATGCAAAGAAAGTGGAAGTGGACCTTTGCCATTATCTTCCTGCTCTTCTCCCTGATTGTGGGCATCAGCCGGATTGTATTACGGGTGCATTATGCCAGCGATGTCCTGGCGGGTTTTTGCCTTGGATATGCCTGGGTGGTCTTTGGACTCTGGGTTCAGCGACGCTATTTAAACCATAAAAAGCTACTGATCAGCCTGAACGAGGTAAAGGAGCCATCAACTGCGTAATGCTTTAACTGTGCCCGCGCCTCTGACAGTGGTAAAAAACTGCAGGAGAAGAGAGGAAAACGATGCTATTTTGCAGCCCTGTAATTCAGTGTAAGGATAAGTGTGTTTTTAAGCGCCATACCGAATCATGGGTATTGTTGTAATTAACCTTTAGGAATAATGGATATACGCCTTTTTAATACTGACGCCCCTGCTTATAAAGAGATGGTGAACTTAAGGCTGAACGTCTTGTTGCGCCCGATTGGCGCCCCGGAAACTTATATCAACCCTGAGAAAGAGCAATCCGATTTCCTGGTAGGAGCTTTTGTGGAAGGGATGCTCATCGGCTGCTGTGTGCTCACGCCCCATAATGAAAAACTTATTCAACTTCGCCAGATGGCCGTACGACAGGACTTCCAGGGCAAAGGGGTAGGTGCTGCCATCGTGGCCTTTGCAGAAAAGACCGCCCGGGAAAAGGGCTACTACCGGTTGATGATGCATGCCCGGGATGTGGTGATCCCCTTTTACGAAAAGAGCGGCTACACCATAACCAGCGAACAGTTTAAAGAAGTAGGCATCGAGCACCACCGCATGGAAAAAGAGTTGTAGGGAACTGCTATAATGTTAAAAGAAACAGCCCCTGATTGCAGGGGCTGTGTTCAATATTGGGAATTAAAATCAATGCTGGTTATATTAACTAAGCCCGCCCCATCTGCTTCAGGAAAGCCACATGCGAGGCAATGGCATAACGCATCTTGGGATACTCTATGTAGGGTACATTGAACTCGGCACAGGTCTCCTTGATAATCCGGCGGATCTCCGGGTAGTGAATATGGGAGATCTTAGGAAATAGGTGATGCTCGATCTGGTAGTTTAAACCGCCGACAAACCAGCTGATCAACGAGTTGTTGGGAGCAAAGTTGGCAGTTGTCTTTAACTGGTGTACTGCCCACTCATCATCCAGCTTCCCGGTCACTTCATTGGGCATGGGGAAATGTGTATGCTCCACAGTATGCGCTAATTGGAAAACGATACTGCTCGTAAAGCCGGATACTACGGCAAACACTGCAAAGCCAATTGCCCAGGGAAGGAGTCCAACGGTGTAAATAGGTAAGGCAACAAACAGCACCAGGTGCAGGGCTTTAAAGCTCCAGAACACCACATGGTCACTGACACCCATCTTTTTCAGGGGCATCTCACCAATCTTTCGCTTGAAGTATTTCTGGTAATCCAGGATGAAGATCCAGAAGATATAGAGCATGGAATAAAGGAACCAGAAGTAGAGGTGCTGGTAGCGGTGCATAGCATATCGCGGCTGAGTTGAGCTCATGCGCATCCAAGGCTTAATATCGATATCATCATCCACCCCGTCCACATTGGTGTAGGCATGGTGAATCACATTGTGTTTCATATTCCACATAAAGTGGCTCCCCCCCAACAGGTTCAGGGAAAAGGCCGCCACCCCATTGACCCACTTGTATTTACTAAAGCTGCCGTGTGCGCCATCGTGCATCACATTAAAGCCGATAGCCGATACTACAAAGCCCAGGAGCACGCACTCCAGCAGGGCCCATACCACCGGGGGCGTAAAAAACACCAGGTGGGTAAACAAGGATATAAGACTCACCGCCAGGATGATCGCCTTTGTGTATATCTTTTGCTCGCCCGTTAAAGGCTTGCCTGCTTCAGCAAAATAATTCTGTACTCTCTTCTTCAGTTCCGCATGAAAGGATTGCGATACGTTAGCAAACTTCGGGGTTGCCGTTTTCGGCTGTATTCTTGATAAACTCATGATAATTCAAATTGCAGCAGATCAATGCTCTGCTAGGTTTCCTGCAAAACCAAAGCATCAAAATTCCTGATACCAATATTCTTCTTCGAAAGAAATCCTTCCGCAAATTGTACACCAATCCGCTTACCTAACAGTCGTGCCCGGCCGGTAATGGCATCAAGGAACTCAGGGTTTGAGAGGTAGGTTGACGGCTCGTTGCTATAGGGATCGTGAAACTGGGTCTTGTACGCCTTGATCGAATCCATGCGTTGCTCCCAGACATCACTGATATCTACTATCAGGTCGGGCTCATAGAAGCGGTCCTGTATATAGTGGAATAAATACTTGGGGCGCCATTTCTCCTGCTCCCTGCCGTTCTCATCGGTGGTCTTTACCTGTCGAAGGCCAGAGAGAAAACAGGAATCATAGATCAGGTTACCAGCCTTCCCATGATCGGGATGCCGGTCTTCCATGATATTACCAATAACAATCTCGGGCTGGTATTTCCGTAGTACGCTAATGAGCTTTAATTGGTGAGCTTCGTCATTAACAAAGAAACCATCCCTGAACTTCAGGTTCTCCCGTGCATGGATCCCTATGATCCGGGCGGCGTCTGCAGCCTCCTGGTAACGGGTTTCTATCGTTCCGCGGGTACCGAGTTCGCCTTGTGTCAGATCGACTATTCCTACTTTCTTGCCACGCTTTACTTCATTGATCAGGGTGCCGGAGCAACCCAACTCCACATCGTCGGGGTGAGCGCCAATGGCTAATACATCCAGTTTCATTGATTCCTTAGGCTTTTTTCTTTCGGGTTAGTAAATTCCTCTTTCTCCTGCAAGAGGGCGAAGGATTAATTATCCAGGCTGCAAGATAAACAGTCTAGGGCGAAGTCTGTGTTTGGGCTCGTTAAAAACAGCGATTGCTGATGGAGTGGTACCTAATCAAAGCGAAGAACGCATAATCAACACTTGCCATACTTAAAGAAAGCACGCACAGGCTCTTAATTCGTCCGGGTAACAGGGCGAAAGGGATTGTTATACCACATGCCGTCAATTTCTTTAACAATAGATTCTATCTGCCGGTCAGTGGCATCGGCGGGGTCGTAGGGCTGCCGAAGGCTGCTGCCAAAGAAAAAAGCCACCGTCTGGTACATACGTGCCGACAAGCCTCCTTTGTATTCTTTGATGATCTCATAGCAGTTGTTGCCCGTCTGCCGGTTAATGAGTTTCATCAACACCTTTCCCTGATAGACGGAAAGGTTCGTCAGCGGGTCAGCGAATTGCTCTTTCAACTCCTTTTCCCTGGATTTGATGTAGTTCTTCCGATCATTCTTAGAACTGATAACGGAAAGCTTATCGTTCACATCATTTAAGGTATGCCCGGCAGTACGTGCATAGGGATAGGTGACATATACCGCATTGCGCAGGCGGTTGTACTTTTCAATAGCCTTGGCTAGTTTATCAGGAGGCAGGTTGGAGACATAGACCATGCCCAACTCCTTATAAGGTAAAACCTCGCCTTCATACTTAATGATCGATACAATGATGGTATCATTAGGCCCCCACTCCGGATGTTTGACATCCGACTGGGCCATGACGCTTCCCGAAACGAGTACAGCAAAGAGGAATAATATGCAATGCAGACTTAGACGCACGGCAGAAAATTACAAAGTTTTCCGGCTTCTGCAAAGATCCTGACACCTATACCCTGTTTACAAAAGCTTAAATCTTATGTAATGTGTTCCGGTTCAACTGGATACGGCGTACCATACTCATTATGAACCCAATAAACATAACAAGTGTTCCCAGCCACAGGATGTTGATGTAGGGGAATTTATAAGCCTTCAAGGTTACGTATTGCATGATGGAATCCGATTCCTTGATACCCAGTTCCACACCCTTGTTGCCGTTCACTTTCTGCAGCTGCACCACCAGGTTTTCCGCAGTCACCGTGTCGGGGTAAGGCATCAGGCTCCCTGCCTTATTGATCAGCAACGGCTCTATAGTATAGATCGACTCGCTTTTAGCGAAGATCTTTAGTTTGGCTATAGAGGCACTATCCTGGGGCGAAAAGCCGGCGTTAGGGATATTATCCCTCGACGTCACCTCTTCCACCACCGCAAAGCCTTTCGAATAAAAGACGGTATCCCCAATGGAAGCTGTTACGGTCTTGAACTTGGTCGTGTCTTCTTTATTCTTCTCCGGGTCGGGCAGGGATGTGATATAGGTAAAGATGTCGTGGTTCCAGTAGTGGCGGGCATCGGGGTTAGCCATCAGGCCTTCGTTGCCCTTATAGTTGACAAAAGCATTGGGCGTCAGGGTAAAGTTCTCCTTGCCGTCCTTGCTTTCGAACTTGATGTGGTAGTACCACAGCGGCTTTTTGGGATGGGCGGAATCCTTCTCGTACGTTACCCAGTACTTACCCATATCAGTGCGCACACCTTTGATCAGGGTCAGGTTCTCGCCGGCTTTTTCTTTAGCTCCCTCGCCAAAGTTGATAAAGATGCCCGTCGTATTGTGCGACAGCACGTCTTTCTTTGAGGAAGAGATCAGGATGCCAACCAGCATCAATCCAAAGCCCAGGTGGGCTATAGAGCCGCCTGATACCTTCAGCTTGCCGTTCATGCCTACCCATATATAAGCCGCATTGGCAATAACCGTATATATGCTCGCAATGACCGCCAACCAGATGGCACCCAGGTAACCCAGACCGTAGTCGCGGTAGTCGATGTTGCCAAAGCCAAGCACAAGTCCTGCAATCACTATAGAAGCAACGGTTGGCCACAGGAGCTTTTGGGTAACAAACCTCCCAGGGGTACTCTTATATTTAAAGTATTGGGTAATGGCCGTCAGCAGGCCGATCACAATCGCCACAAAGATCTGGATGCGGTTATAGGCAAAAGCAGAATCCTCTCCCATGGCCAGGGGCTTGAACAGTGTTTTGTCATCACCAATGAACACACCGGCAATCTTATTGAACACCGGCAGCGAGGTCATGGCACTGATGATCAGGCCCGAGAGGAACAGCACCAACGCACCGACAAACATCCAGAACTCCCTCGACGAGGTTTCTTCTTCCTTTACAATATGGGGTATTTCCTTGTAGCGCCTGAAAAACAGGAACAGCGAAGGAACCACAAAGATGAAAAGCAAAATTCGCAAGTGGGTGGTAGTAATACCCTCACCGGTAAACGCATGCACCGACGTATCCTGCAGGTCACCACTACGAGTGAGGTAGGTGGAATACAGCACGAACAGGAACGTACAGATCATGAACAGGAAGGTTGCCCTCAGCGAGTGACCGGTATGGCGATAGATCAGCAGGGTGTGAATGCCCGCTACCAGGATCAGCCAGGGTACCAGCGATGCATTTTCCACCGGATCCCACGCCCAGTAGCCGCCAAAGGTCAATGACTCGTAAGCCCACATGGAACCCATCATGATACCGGTACCTAAAAGTGCGGCCGCAAACAGGGCCCAGGGCAGTGCGGGTCTTACCCAGTCGGTATAAGAGCGGGTCCAGAGTCCGGCCACCGCGTAGGCAAAAGGTATCAGGGTGGCGGCAAAGCCCAGGAACAGCACCGGCGGGTGGATCACCATCCAGTAGTTCTGCAACAGGGGGTTCAGGTCGTTACCATCTGTTACAAAAGACAAATAATCAGGATTGGCAAAGATGGGTGCATCCATCTCGTTGCGCAGCAGCACAAAGGGATTTGACCCGATCTTTAACCCGAAAATAGTAATACCGGCCACCATTGTAGCCAGCAACACCTGGGCAAAGCTCACGACGGTCATTACCGGTGCTTCCCACACCTTAGCCTTCTTGATTACCACCAGGCCCAGCACACAATGCCAGAAACTCCAGAGCAGGAAGCTACCCTCCTGCCCTTCCCAGAAGGAGGCCAGCAGATACTTCATTTCCAATGACCGGCTGCTGTGCTGCCAGGCATATTTATATTCAAAGAGGTGATTACTGATGATATATACGAGAATACCAAAGATGGCAAAGACCGATACCGCTTCGGCCACAAAGAAGACCCGGGCCAGGTGGCGCCAGTGTTCTTTCTCCGCGAGCTCCTTTTTCTGGACGCTCAGGAAATACGTAACCGTGGCGGCTAAAGAAGATATAAGAGAGAGAACAATAAAGAAATGCCCAAGCTTGCCGGGAAGAAGGTGCTCACCTAAAAACTCCATCAGTAACTAGTATTTATATTCTGTTTTATCAGCGCCTGCGTTGGGCAGGTTCTTTTGTGCAGCGTTCATGTCGTCTTTGTACTTGGAAGGACATTTCATCTGCAGTTTGGTACATTCGAAATAACCATTACGCATATATCCGTTCAGGTCAATACCCTCGCTACGCTCAATATCCGTAGGCTTGGCATTGTTGTACACCACTTTGGAGCGCTTACCGTCCTGGTCCACGGCATAAAATACCGTTTTGTTGGGATCTTTCACCTGGTCGTATTCTATGGGGGTAGCTTTATCCAGCTTTACTTTGATTACTACAAAGTCATCAGACTTTTTGGCGGCTGAAGCAAAAGTTTCATAAGTGGTCAGGTCCTTAACAAAGAAAGACATGCCCACAATACCACCAATGACCAGGAGCAGCAGGATGATGTGAATTTTCTTCATATAAACGGTATGCGCTGCAAAATTAGCGTAATTGGACCATTACCTCCATTTTGTAAGGGGGAAACCCATCATTTATAGAAGTTTTCACAAAACAATAATTCCCCTCCCCGGTCACTATTTTGCCACCCGGCTAAAGGAGTTTAATTTGCACCGCTTTTGAAAAAACAACAGAATGGCAGACCTTACAGCATTTGACCCGAACAGCGCAGGCAACCCTAACAACAATATTTTCGGCCTTCCTTTCTCCGAAGAGGAGGCCCGGCTGGTGATCTTGCCCATACCATGGGAAGTAACCGTAAGCTTTGGATCGGGTACCGCCCGCTCCGCCGAGCAGATCATGAAGGCCTCCTTGCAGGTGGACCTGTTCGACCCGGAGCACCCCGATGGCTGGAAGCAGGGCTTTTACATGAGAGAGGCCGACAAGAAGGTCCTGTTAAAGAGTGATTATCTTAGAAAAGAAGCTGAGCTCTATATTGATTATATATCCAAGGGCGACCTCGTTGAAGACAACCAGTTCATGCGCAAGACCCTTAAGGAAGTCAATGAAGGCAGCCTCTTTCTGAACAACTGGGTCTACCAACAGACCAAAAACCTCCTATCCGACAACAAGCTGGTGGCCTTGCTGGGTGGCGACCACAGCACGCCCTTAGGTTACCTTAAGGCCCTTGGTGAAAAGCACGAAGAGTTTGGTATCCTGCAGATCGACGCCCACTGTGACCTGCGCGATTCCTACGAAGGTTTTGTTTACTCCCACGCCAGTATCATGTACAACGCCCTCAAAGAAGTACCCCAGTTGAAGAAGCTGGTACAGGTGGGTATCCGCGACTACTCCCAGGGCGAGTGGGAATATATCAAAGAGAACAACGACCGCATACAAACCTATTTTGATTACGACATCAGGGTACGCCAGTTTGAAGGAGAAAGCTTTAAAGGCATTACCGATGAGATCATCGATCAGCTGCCTGAAAAAGTCTATATCAGCTTTGATATCGATGGCCTTAAGCCCAGCCTGGCACCCAACACGGGGACGCCGGTGCAGGGTGGGTTTGATACCAACGAAGTGTTCTACCTGTTCAGTAAGCTGAAGCAGAAGGGCAAACAGATCATCGGCTTTGACCTGAGCGAGGTAAGCACGTCGGAATCGGGCTGGGATGCTAACGTAGGCGCCCGCATGTTGTTCAAGCTATGTAACCTGCTGGTGTCTGCCAACTCAGAAGCGAATGCTTAGGATCCCTGTTAAAATAGAAGGCATGGAGCGCCGCAAGCGCAGTACAGGACTGCTACACGTAGTAGCCGGCTTTTTCCTGATCGCCAATGCCGGCACCTATAACCAGGAGCACAACTATGAGCAATTGGCGGCAGTGGTGCCTGTTTATGCCATTGCCCTGCTGAGCCTCGTTTACGGCTTTATGCGTAAGCGGCTCGACCCACAGGCCCGCTACAACCATTGGCTCCGCCTGATGCAGTTCCTCGTCTTTGCCGTTCTCGGTGTGCTCCTGACCAATACGGGTAAGTCGCTCACGGCAGTTTCCCTTTTCCTTTGGGCAGGTATTACCCTTCTGTTGCTCTTTACCGAGCGCAAGGTCTTTCACGACACCGCCCTGCTCCTGAAGGAGGACGGCATTCATGTACCGGGCTACTTCAGAGATCATGTACTGCCTTGGACCATTATAGAAGAGCTTGTCCTACGGCAGGATTACGTCACCATCCTAAGGAAGGACAAAAAGTACGTGCAACTCGAACTCCTTTCCCCGGTCAGTGGGCCCGAAACGGATCAGATCAACCGGTACTGTAAAGAACAAATAGCACAGTTTTCGCAGCATATTATTGAATCTTAAATGAATCCAGTGAATTTAACATCATCGCCATACCTATTGTATTCCGACGGCAAGGGAACCATCTTCGAAGACACCTCCCTGTACGTGGTGGGCCGCAGCGGCTGGGACGCCTTCCCTGTCCCGGAAGACGAGTGGATAGAGCTGCCCGAAGGTGGCCAGTTGTACGAGCTGCCAGGCCGCCGCGGTATTGGTATCGACGTAAAGACTGGCGAAATGCGCCTGTGCGACAAAGGATGGGCGGTAGCAGCCTTTATCCCCCCGGCACATACCGGCTTTTTCATTGCAGCTTACGA